>JABBNV010000118.1:0-5339 GCA_019352125.1 Acidobacteriota bacterium
GTGCTGTACTTCTTCATCCCGTGGACTGCAGTGAACCTCACGGACTACTTCATTGTCCGCAAGGGGCACTACGCCATTGCCGAGATCTTCAAGCCGGCGGGCATCTACGGGCGCTGGGGTTGGGCAGGCATCATTTCCTATCTGGTTGGGTTCGTTGCCATGGTTCCCTTCTTCTCCGCTGGCACGCTCTTTGAGGGCCCCGTGGCTGCCGCTATGAACGGCGCTGACCTTTCACTGTTCATTGGGCTGCCGGTCTCTGCTGTGCTCTACTGGTTGCTCACCCGCAAGATTGATGTTGCCGCAGAAGCTGCGCTTGCCAAGACACAGGCTGCCGAACTGGAAGTAGCCGCCAGCGAGCATATTCTGCCGTAAACACGAGGTTATCGGGAACATTGCTGATCGGAGACGATTCTGACGAAGGTTGTTCATGAATCGTCTCCGATCGCTGCGTTGCGGCTCCGTTAGAGAAGTGCCTTAACGCACTGTTGCAGAGCATCATTCAAAACCTACGTGGCCCAGGCTTACGTTCTTCGCCTTCCGGGCCGGGGAATCAATACCCTAGACCATCACGTCCCGGTACCTTGCGCCTGCAAAAACGGTCCTGCGCGATCTTCAAATATTCCTCACCGAAGCACCACGCGGGAGGTGGCGTCATAGCCTTGAGACGTACCACCAGAATGGCGCGAACACTGCGCTAGTCCGGCAGGATCGGGGGTGCCTTACCGCTGGAACACATGTGCCTTGTGACGACGGTTTAAGTCCTTCATTCGTAACCATTGTCAGGATGACATACGCTCAGGAGCACTATCCAGCGGGTCCCCTGGATGGGGATCGTGTCCCCTCGTTTCTATTCGCCGTCGCCCACTGTTTCGTGCGTCCGCTCGCCTCCGCGACCTTCCATCCACAGAACGATGTCGATGACGCGCAGCAAGGACAGCTGAGGATGACCTGCCGCTTCCCGGATTCCCTCAATCCGCTCCGTGAACGCTTGACCTGCCTCACCTTGGAATGCCTTCCACCAAATACGCCACTGGCCACCGCTGCCGTGTAAACCAGTCTGTTCTGCCACTACTGAGTCGTAGATGGGAACAAGGTGCGGTCTCTTGCGAGCAATAATCTTGCTCGCGGTGGTTTGGCCAACACCCCATGTGTCATCCCGTTGACGTAAAAGTTGCCAAAGTTTGTCTGCTGGGGATCCCGTATCCAAGAACTTGCTGAACTCCTCGGCAGAAAGTTCCCCGAGGCGCAGACCAACCGGAACCTGAGCAAGCAATTCCGCGATCTTGTCACCGAGCTCTTCCAAAATTCCCAACGCTGCCTGGCCTGGCACATGGACAGACAGCATCGAGACTGCGATCAGATCAGCTGCGGTGATCCGGTTGGGCTCCACAACGTCCCCGCCTCCTTCGAAATTTTCAAACCGTGACCCAGAGTACTGAGGTCGCCCATTGGGAGCAGTTTCAAAGTACTTTTCAATGTGCCATACCCGGACGACAAATACGCTCAACGGTCCCTTGGAGCTTAGATCCAGCGGCTTCAAATCCCGATTGCGCAACGTTACTAACTGGTCATTCATGCGCGCCCGCCCCATAGCCAACCGATAGCTGCCAAATCCGGACAACATACGTTTCGTCCGGGGCGCGTCACGGCTAAGCGAAAGCCATGGTCGGCTCCTCGGGTGAAGTGAACGACGGCGAGTCCGGGCCGGAACCATTTACCGTTCACAGCATGAATGCCGGTCTCTGGGGACGCACGCTGCCCGATGCTTTTTCCACCGACGAGTACAAGATCATGCTGGTAGCTAACACGTGCCAGACTGGTTTCGACCAACCACTACCCGTAGCCATGTACGTGGACAAGAAGTTCTCCGGCGTCTCCGCCGTACAAACACTCTTTCGTCTGAACCGCACAGCTGTGGTCAAGGACCAAACCCTCACGGGGGACTTCGTCAACGATCCGGACAAAATCCTTGCGGCATTCCAGCCGTACTTCCGCGAGGCAGCGCTGGAGGATGTCTCCGATCCGAATGTGGTGCACGACCTCCAAGCTAAGCTCGACGCCGCACAGGTCTACCTCGAATCAGAAGTGGACGGACTCGTCGAATCGTATGTTTTGGAAGAGGGCAACAATGCGCTCTCAAGTTGGGTGGCAGCTGCGAAATCTCGCTTTAACTCTCGCTACAACGCAGCGGCCGCTGAAGGAGCCAAGGCTGCGCAAGACGAGCAGAACCTGTTCCGTAAGGACCTCGGATCGTTTGTCCGCGCCTATGACTTCCTTTCCCGGCTCGTCAACTTCGCGGACGCACGTCTAGAGAAGCGCTCGATCTACCACAAGCACCTTCTGCCCGCACTGCGAGTCAACGATGCCAAAGTTGCGCCGGATCTCTCCGGCGTCGTTCTAGCCAAGTACGCGCTCAAAGACAAACGGCAGGCCAAGGACACAGCTCTGGCCACCCGGGGAAGAAATCAACCAGCAGGCCAACCTTGCCGTTCGAAGGCGAGGAACTAGACGCCGTGGCGCACTTAGTTGAAGGTGTGCGGCGCGAACTCGTCAAAAACGAGACCCCGTAAAAACAAGCGAAGAACAACTCCCTCAACCACTTCGGTCGCAGCCCGGACCTAGTCAAGGCGGTCACCAATGCGGCTTCCAATTCCATGGACAGCCACTACACCTTGAGCTTGCAAGCCCTGGGCGACAAGTCGAATATGACTGCCCTGCTGAAAATGCTTAGTGACCTGATCTACGAGGAGTTGCAAAGCTAACAAGCAATAGGACCCCCGGTGGCAGGAATTCTTTTTCAAACGTCCGTTTCGGCGCCGTCCCCGTTAGTTTCTATTGGCTTGCCTGTGGGCCTGGCGTAGTAGGCCCAGGGAAACCACATGTTTCCTATGCGCTGCCAACCCTCAGCTTCCAGGCCACGTCGGCTGGCGCCGAAGGCGGCGACTCGAAGGTGCTCCCACTGCTCATCGGTATGGGCCAGATCATGGAAGTACATGCCAAAACCCACGGAGTGCCATCCGTGGCGTCCGGCTTCGGCCAGCGCGTCCATCTCGTCAAAAGATGTCACCGGAGACAGCCGGCGTTTCTCACCCGGACCCGACGCATGAGTACCAACGGTTTCGGAAGCACGGCCGAATCGCTGCTGCGCAGCCTGGCGGCTCATGCCCAACCGCTCCCCGATTCGCTCCCAACTCAGCCCGGCAAGACGTGCGGACGTGACTGCTGACTGCAACAGCACAGCTATTTGTTCTGAACTCTGCTGTGTCAGGCCAATGAGGTCCAGATAGGCGTCAGGTTCCTGCTCCAGACGTCCAGCAAGGCCCGGATCAACGGCTGAGATCACGTGAGACAAGGCACGGCGCAACTGCTCGTGCGAGTTTTCTGGTGTGGTGCTCATTGGTCCGCGGGCGGTTGGGAGCGCGCAAGTGCAAGAAATATGGCGGGGAGTGCTGGGCTCGGCGTCGAATCCCCTCTTTGACGAGTCATACGTCAAGCATATGTTGACACAGACTGTTGTCAACCTGAGGTTGACAACGACTACTCCCGCCATGCTGGAGAGATGCGATAACCGCATCCGGCCCCACCGCAGGAACACCCGGGCGCCCGGGCTCCTGTGGGATGGAATCGATTAGGCGGGAAGGATGATGACCTTTCCGGACACGCGCCCCTCGCTGGCCTCGGCATGCAGAGCCTGCAGCTCCGTCAGCGGGATGCGGCGAGTGACCTCAACGGTCAGCTTCCCCTGATCCACGAGCGACACCAGCTCGGCCAGACGTTCACGGTTGGGCTGGACGAAGACGGTCACGGCCCGTACGCCGCGGCTTTCATCCCCCGGCGTGGCCATGAAGGCCGTGGTGCTGACCACGGTGCCGCCGTCGCGCACTAGCGCCACCAACTCAACGAAGCGCTCCGGCTCAATCGGCGCCAGGTTGAGCAGGAGGTCCACCTGTCCGTCCACCGCACTGAGCAGATCCGCTGCCGTGTGGTCGATGATCTGATCCGCTCCTGCCGCGCGGACGGCGTCCATGCTGCGCGGACTAGCCGTCGCCACCACGTGCACGCCGGCGCGCTTGGCAAGCTGAATCGCGTACTTGCCCACCACACCGCCCGCCCCGACAATCAGCAAGCGCTGCCCTGCCTGAAGACCGCCGTCGTCAAACAATGCCTGCCAAGCAGTCAACGCCACTGAGGGCAATGCCGCGGCATCGGCCAGCGGGATGCTCGCCGGAGCGACAACCACTGCCTCAGCCGGGGCAATCACATACTCTGCCGCGCCGCCGTCGCGCTCCATGGGCAGAAAGGCGATCACGTTATCCCCCACAGCAACGCTCTCCACGCCCGCACCCAGCGCATCGATGGTGCCGGAGACGTCATAGCCTGGTACATGCGGCAACACAACCGGGATGGGCAAGAACCCTTCCCGCATGCTGTTATCCGCGGCACTGAACGCAGACGCCGCAACGCGCACCCGCACCTGGCCAGCCGCTGGCGTGGGTTGCTCAATCTCGCCATACTGAAGCACTTCAGGGCCGCCAACCTCGTAGAACTGCACTGCTTTCATGGTCTTCCCTTTCATCATGTGCTTCGAGTTCGAAGCAATAGAATAAAGCTAGCATTGCTTCAAACTCGAATCAACCCTTTATGATGCAAACATGGAAAATACGCCGACGGCGCTCACGCCCACCCAGCTCCAGGCTTACTTCGCTTTCACTGAAGTGGGCAGCCTGCTACGCCACGCAGTGGAGAAACAGCTCCGCGACGCCGGTGGCCTGAGCTACGTCCAGTTCCAACTCCTGGCCCGCCTGGGCGATGCTCCGGACGGGCAACTGCGCATGACGGATTTGGCCGACGGCGTGGTGTACAGCCGCAGCGGCCTGACGTACCAGGCGCAATTGTTGGAACAACGCGGACTGGTGACCCGCTCCCCCTCGCCTGACGACGAACGCAGCATAGTTGTCGCCCTCACGTCCGGTGGCCGCGATGTGCTGGCCACCGTATTCCCCGGGCACATCGACGCCGTGCACAGCCTGCTGTTTGCCGGGATATCCTCCAAAGACGTGGATGATCTGGCGCGCATCCTGGCCCAGACGGCCGCCCATCTTCGTGCCGCCCCGCCTCGCTCCGCAGCACCCCGGAGTCGGAAGAAAGCTTAAGTCCCCTTTGTGGTCCCTTTTATATGGGGCACCTTGCGGTGGGCTATTTTGCGGGGATTTTTCTTGAGCGACGGGCTAGGCTCACAGAATGAAGACTCGGGGCTTAGTACTGATTGGGGCAGGCGTTGTTGTCACTGGGCTGGCCATTGTCCTGTTGATTGGCCATTGGCCCTGGGAGAGTCGTGT
>JABBNV010000118.1:5349-7988 GCA_019352125.1 Acidobacteriota bacterium
CTGCCCGGCCATCGGTTACGCCAATACGGGCAGTGTTGAACTGACCTTTTCCACGCCTCCGGATACAGTCTCGGCCTGCTTTGGAGACGGCTGCACTCCTGCACCAGTGGCACGCAACGGGGAAGGAAAGTGGCTGGTGCCGCAATCCTCCCCGTACCTGGACCCGCCGGTTGGAGTCACCTCAATTTACGTGGAAGCCCACGCCGCTTCGCACGCGACGGTCGCCAAAACATTTCCCATTGAAACGGAATCAACGGGCGAGTATCCCTACGGACGGGACTGCGGCGGGCCGTTCCGGTTCAAGCCTGTGCAGGTTGACTTCAGCTAACGCGGTTTGCTGCGAGCCCTTAACATCACGACCGGCACTGAGCCGAGCACACTAGGCTTATGTGGTGGAAGAAATTCTCATGCTCGGCGGCAACGCTACGGATGGCGTAGTACGCGTCGGATCTACCGTGCGCAAGCCTTGGACTGTTGCAACTCCCAGTGTGCTCGCATTCGTGAAGGCCGTGAGCGACGCCGGTTTTGACGTTCCTGCTGTCCACGGGCAAGACGCTCAAGGAAGACAAGTCACTGAGTTTGTTCCTGGGCGACTCGCCATGGATCTACCCCCGCTCACGCTGCCCGAGTTGTTCAGAGTTGGGCACATTGTGCGCGCCATCCACGACGCGAGTGCCACCTACCAGCCAGCCCCCGATGCCGCGTGGATTACGCACATCGCCCCGCCCGGAACGGACCTGATTTGCCACAATGATCTTGCCCCGTGGAACCTGCTCATCGGTGATCGCTGGGTGTTCATCGACTGGGATGCGTCGGCTCCCAGTACCCGTCTGTGGGATCTCGCCTACGCCGCGCAATCGTTCACACTCAACGATGCATCAGCGGATCCTCGGTTAGCCGCGCGGGCCTTGGCGGCCTTCGTCGATGGCTACGATGCCGACTTCGAACTTCGAGACGCACTCTCTGCGGCCATGTGGCAGCGAACGACTGCCATGTACCAACTCCTGGAAACGTCCCATGCCGCAGGAACCGAACCGTGGGCAACGATGTTCACCAGCGGGCATGGAACCCACTGGAACGCCGTCACCCAATTCGTGAGGAAGCACAGGTCCCTCTGGGCACAAGCACTCCAGACGGTGCCATAGTGGCTTCCTCTGAATGTGGCACACTAACCTGTCGCTCACCGCTACTTGGGGTAGGTCTTGACCATCGCCAGTTCACGAGCCGATGGATCCAAGCTGTACGGAACGGTGTGTCCCGTGGCCTCAAACCCGCGATGTAGGTAATAGCTTCTGGCCCGGGCATTTTCTTCGTGCACGTGAAGCGTCAACGAGCTCCCCTCTGCCTTCGCCCATTCCTCAATAATGGCCATAAGGTCATCAGCCATACCAAATTCGCGGCCGCGCCATGCGGGGGTGACGTACACGCCCACGAGCAGCGGGCCGGTCTGCGGATCGGGTACGTATCCGCCCATCATCCCTACCCACTGCCCGTGGGTTGTAATCGCAGCGAGGGAGATACTTTGCTCAGCGGTGCCGCGTTCCCCTCGAGACTTCCATTCCGCCTCGTCCACGCCCAGAGCGTCTTCGAGACTTTCGGCGTAAGCAATGGGGGTGTCCCGGATCATCTCCAAACGCAAGCTTCGAATCTCGCGCCAGTCCGACGATCTCGTCCTGCGTATCAAATAATCTCTCCCACCCATACGCAAAACCCTAAAGCATCGTTGGCGTATGCCGGGCTGACGCTCACTGGCCCGTGGGAGAATTTCCCCTATGGAGACCATTACTTTGGCTGGGCAGCTTGTCTGCAATGACGACGTTGAGATTGCACTCGTAACGCAACTCCTCCCCCGCCATTTAGAGCTGACGCGCGCAGAACCGGGATGCATTTCCTTCAACGTCACCCAGACAAGTGACCCGCTCATCTGGGACGTCAATGAACAGTTCATCGATGCTGCGTCCTTTGACCTTCACCAAGCACGAGTCAAGGCCAGCGAATGGGGACGCGAGACAGCGGAAATCACCCGACGCTACTCCGTCTCGGGACTATAAATCAGGAGCATTCGCGGCTATTGGTTGCCGCCGGGCAGCACACGGTCAATGATGGCGTCAATACGTTGCTGAATCTCCGATTTGTCGCTCACCAGCCCGAAGGAGGGACCGTCATCCGTAGCGCCCCACGGGACCAGGAAGTCGAAGTCCAGCTCACGCACAATAGCCAGGCTTGCCGGATACTCGTCTCGGAGCCCGGCGTCCAGAACCACGGCCTTTCACTCGCCGTGATCGATCCGGATGAAATCACCCGTGAATTGGAAACGGCGGCTGCAGTTATCCCAGAGGAAGCTGGTTGTACCGGCGGTGTGCCCCGGCGTGGGGATCACTGCCAAATCCTGGGCGATCATGTCTCGTCGCGCTAACGCACCCGCTACGGGCAGTTCTCGAGCCACCTCCGTCCGGTCCAGTTCGTGGACTTACACCGGAACGTCCAGACGGGGCGCGCCATACATAGCCTCGTGACTGTGATTCATCAGCAGTCGCTCCTCTCCGCCCAGGTCACGGATCGCCACTGCCGAACTGCTCACGCTCGTTGATTTGTATACGATCACGTTACCCTGGGGGCGTTCAAGGACGAACCACCTG
>JABBNV010000119.1:0-294 GCA_019352125.1 Acidobacteriota bacterium
AAACCAGAAGCTTGCTCTACTTGATAAGCCTTGGGTCACATCCGTTCTTATTTCTGAAATGGACCTTCCGAAGCCACATAACGTGACGGCGCGTCGATTCCTCAAACGTTGTATCGCTGATGAGGCATTCGACAATAAGTCTCTGACAGCGTTTGCATGGGATGACGACGATTTCGACTCGTCGCTTTTCCAAAAGGAGCCCCAGTTCATATACTAGGGAAACGTTGTGCGTAGACCGTGCACTTGGCGGGTCCATACGCATCGGGGGGTGGTCCCCTCGGGGACATTGTCCTG
>JABBNV010000119.1:304-1231 GCA_019352125.1 Acidobacteriota bacterium
CACACACAATGTAGATGGGTCTTCCCATTTCCCCCTAGCGACAAGCTGAATAGCATGCAACTAGGGGGAAACATACAGCTTTTCCAGTCACGCATTCGCCAAATGGTCGCGCGCGCAGGTCATTGGGTGAGAAGTTGCGCGCAGGTGAAGTTTTTATCTACAGTCTCGGGGTCATCGTGGGCCTCGACGGGAAATGAAACTGTCTGATGAGGCTATTCGTTATCTCACCTGCGCATTCATGACACATAAAGTAGGATCAACCGGGCCAGCCACAGCTTAGTTCTGTATGGGGTTGCTCTCCTTGGTTTGGTCAACAGAACACAAATTCAGCCATTTGACAACGGAGCAGACAAAATCGACATAGTCACCCCAGATACTCGATTTCCGGACTTAGGTCGAGTCGCTCCGGCAAACCGTCGCTTGCACGTGTCGTATTTAGGTCGCTTCAGTCAATGGTTCTTCATACCTAAATGACTTTCCTTTCAAGCGCAGACGAGCTTAAAGAAACTGGGGCCGTCGCTACTCCCGGTGCATGTCGTGGACCGGTTTCGGTGTGTAGGCTGCTTATACATCGATCCCGCCGGCCTCGGGTCCTCTCGTGTGTGGCGGCTGATAGGCAGCGGCCCGGTTGATGGTCCAGTCGGCGAGGATGCCGCTGGTGACTAGCTGATCGGTTAGTTGCGCGAGTCTGTACTGGGGGTCGGCTTGTAGTGCGTGTTGGAAGCATTGGTGGGCTTTGGTTCCGTGGCCTTCCCACCAGTGGATGACGCCCAGGCTGGTGAGGATGGGGGCTGAGTCTGGACCGTCGGTTTTGGAGTACAGGTTGAGGAGGACGTCGGCGGCGCGGTCGACTCGCCTCCAGTGGGGTGGTTGTTTGGTTTGGCCCAAAAGGATGTCGCGCATGCTGTCCTCGAGGCCGGGGATGTC
>JABBNV010000119.1:1241-6044 GCA_019352125.1 Acidobacteriota bacterium
AGACTTCGCACTTATCAGTGCGAAGTGGAGAGTTGTTAGTATCAATGATTGTTGTGAATATTGGCTTCTGTGGGCTCCGCCTGTGGTGCGGGTGAGCGCCATCGCCCGGTAGGGCAACTGGTGTGGTTGAGCACCACTGTTGGTGTGTTTGAGCACCTCCTGCAAGGCTCCTTCCACCATGTGATGGCCACGTGGTGGAAGGAGTACTGGTAATGGTACGGAAGATCAAAGCGAAGCTGGTGTTGCAGCTGCGTAATCAAAACCTGTCGCGTAGGGCGATTGAGTCCGCTCATAAGATATCCCGGCACAGCATTCAGGCTGTCTTGGATGCGGCGGAGCTGGCAGGTCTTGGTTGGGATGACGTTGCCGAGCTGTCGGAGGCCGAGGTCTATGCGGCGTTGTTTCCCGGCCGCGGAGTCCGGGAAAGCGTGTTCGCGCAGCCGGACTGGGCTCGGGTGCATACCGAGCTGTCGCGGGTTGGTGTGACGTTGAAGCTTTTGCACCAGGAGTATGCCGATACCACTTCTCGCGCAGGGCAGGCGGTCATGAGCTATGACAGGTTCTGTCGGCTTTATGGCGAGCACGCGGCCGTGACGGGGGCATCGTCCCGGGTTGGTCACAAGGCTGGCCGCAGCATCGAGGTGGACTGGTCCGGGCCCACGATGCAGCTGCTAGATCCGAGCACCGGTGAGCTCTCGAAGGTGTATTTATTCGTCGCGTGTCTGCCGTTTAGCCGGTATGCGTTCGTGGAGGCGTGCCTGGATATGCGCCAGGAATCGTGGCTGCGTGCTCATGCGGCGATGTTCGCCTTCTTCGGTGGCAGTGTTCCGCGCCTGGTGCCCGATAACCTGAAGACCGGGGTGATCTCCCACCCTCGTGAGGGCGAAGTCGTTCTCAATGATGCCTATCGGGAGATGGCGGCGCACTATTCGGCCGCGGTATTGCCGGGCAGAGTACGGGCACCAAAAGATAAGGCGAGCGTGGAAAACACGGTCTTTCATGTTGCGACGTGGGTTATCGCGGGCCTCAGGCACGAGCAGTTCACCTCGTTGGCGCAGTTGCGCACCCGGATCCGGGAGAAGATCGATGCCTATAACCGGCAGCCGTTCCAGAAGCGCCCAGGGTCCCGGCTGAGCGTGTTCACCACCGAGGAGCTGCCGCTGATGCAACCGCTGCCGGCGGCTCCGTTTGAGGTCAGCACGTGGATCTACAAGCGGAAGGTGAATAAAAACGCTCACGTGGTCTGGGCGAAGAACTTCTACTCCGTGCCTTTTGGCCATATTGGCGCTCATGTTGACCTTCGGGTGACGGAGACGATGGTGGAGGTCTATAGGGGTGATGAGCGCTTGACCAGCCACCTGCTGCTGCCGGCAAGCGCAGTGAATCGGTATCAGAGCAACGACGCGGACTTGCCGGAGGGGCGCAGTTGGCAGGCTTGGGACCGGGCCCGGATCGAGGACTGGGCAGCCCGGATGGGCCCGGCAACGGTGATGGTGATCGGCAAGATCTTCGAAGCAGCCTCCATCGAGGAGGCCGCCTTTGACCCGGCACTGGCGGTGCTGCGCCTGGCTCGCCGGTTCTCCCCAGCCCGTGTTGAAGCGGCCTGTGTGCTGGCGTTGCGCGGGCCAATCCGTTCTCCCCGGTACGCGCACCTGCGCCCGATCCTTGACACTGGGCAAGATAAAACGGGGCACGTCCCCGATGAGTCTGAAGCTGACGACGGTGGCTACGTCCGCGGCAGCGCCTACTACGCTGGCGGCACTCGATGAGCCGGCTGGATGGGGAGACCAAGCGCAAGCTGCGTGAAATGAACGCCGGTGAACTCTTGGCCGCGATTGACAGTCAGGACGAGACGCTCAGCATCGGCCTGCCGTTCGAAGAGCGGGTTCGGTTGGTCGTCGATGACGCCTATTCCACCTTTACTCACTCCAAGGTCGAGGGTCTGATCCGGCGGGCGGGGCTGCGTTACCCGAACGCGGACCTGCGCCGCATCGATCTTCTTGAAGAACGCAGTCTCAACCGAGAACTGCTGACCCAGCTCGGCACCTGCTCGTTCGTGGCCCGGCAGCAGAACGTTGTTTTCCAGGGATTCACCGGTTCGGGGAAATCGTATCTGGGATGCGCTCTGGCCAAACGTTCCTGCGAACACCGCATCCGCGCTCACTACGTGCGCATGCCCGACCTCGAGGAAGCCTGGGTCGCCGCGCAAGACAGCCCCGGCGGGACCGGGAAGTTCCTGCGCAAGTACGCCGCGTTCACGTTGCTCGTGGTTGATGAGTGGTTGTTAGATCGGCCGACGGAATCGATGCGCGGCATGTTGCTGGAGCTGATGGAGCGCCGCTACGGCGAAACGTCAACGGTGTTCTGCACCCAGTATTCGCAGAAGGACTGGCACCAGCGCCTTGGCTCCGGTGTTCACGCGGACGCGATCATGGACCGGATCATCCACAACACGATCTGGGTCGAGACCGGCACCTACAACATGAGGGAGCACACAGCACTGGCCAGTGCGTAATCCATGACCGAGAGCGTCAGTGGCTCTCAGCCACACCACCACTGGCGCTCTCTCGCACGAACAGTGGTGCTGAACCGCACGATTAGGTGGTGCTCAAAGCCTCAAATACTCAATGAGTTCTGCGGCGATCGCATCGGTGGGGTCGGCGTTGTCGTCAATGACTTTCTTCCAGAGTTGACGTGCGAGAGCGATGGCTTCGTTGGGGTGGGTGTTTTCGATGCGGTCACAGTGTTGGCGGATGCCGTTGCCCAGGTCCGTGCGGGCCAGGACGGGGATGTGGAATCCTTCGGTGGTGGTGATGGCGGAGCCGCGGTAGATGAGTTCGGCGTTGAGCTCGCTTTCTAGGACTTCGCTCAGTGGGTGCATGACGGGAAAGTCTGCGGTGAGGGTGAGGTAGTTGGTGAACGTGTTTTTGCCGATCAGCCAGCCGTCTCGCAGGGCAATGTCCCTTTCCCCGAGCTGAGCTACGAGTTGCTCCATGATCGCCTCGTGTGGCCGCGGCTGGTTTTGCCTGGAGGGTGTCTCGGTGAAGAGTCCGACGACGACGCCGGTCACTTCAGCGTCGTGGGTGATGTAGGTGACCATTTGGTTCACGAAGCGTTGGGTGTCTTGGCCGTTGGTGGGGAGGTCCATGCGGACGGTGGCGCCGATGCGTTGGCCGTCCAGGTTGACGCAGACGAGGCTTTCTTGGGGCCAGAAGCCGAGGCTGTGGCCCATGAGGCTGATGAAGTCTGCCGGGGTTTTGATGCTGAGTCTTTCCATGACGCCTCCCGCAACTGGTGCCGTGCGGGATTCCGCCGACACCAGTACATGGGGGATCAGGGGGTGAGGCACGTGATCAGAGCTGTGTAGCTCGTTGCAGGCGCTGGGCTGGGGTCCTGAGGAATAGCCCAATTGCTGCTGCGGCCGCGAGGCACAGTAGAGCGTTGATGCCGATGGCCAGTGTGATGCCTCCGAGAATTCTGCCAGAGCTGGGGTTGGCTACGGCGGTGAGTTGGGCGCTGACGATGGCGGACATGATGGGGATCCCGAGGGTGATGCCTACTTGTTGGCTCATGGTGACGAGTCCGGTGGCTAGTCCTTGCTCGTGGTCGGGGAGGCCTGAGGTGGAGGTGACCACGTAGCCAACAATGACCACGAGGTTAGCGATACCGCCCACAAAAGTAGCGATAAGTAGCAGGACGATCCAGCTCGAATCTGGGCCTAATAGTACAAGGGGTGCGGTGGCTGCTGCTTGAAGGATGAACCCGGCGATCATAGTCCGTTTGGCGCCAACAAGGGCAATGACCTTGGGTCCTAGAACTCCTCCGAGGACGGTTCCGAGGCCGAGGACGGCGAAGGAGAGGCCGGCGGCCAGGGGCGAATATCCGAGGACTTTTTGAAGGTACAACGTCAGTAGGAAGACCAACGACGTTTCGGTGGCGAAGGCTACGAGTCCGGCGAGGTTGCCCCACGCGATGGTTGGCCGTTTGAGGATAGTCAGCGGTATTAGGGGACTGGTGGCGCGTTTTTCGGTATTCCAAAACGCGATGAAGAAGACTGCGCTGGCAAGAAGGGATCCGAGGGCCCACGGGTTTGCCCACGACGTTTCTCCTGCTGTGGTGAGGCCGTAGACCAGGGTAAGGAGACCAACAGTCACCGTGATGGCTCCGGTAACGTCCAGCCTGGGGCGTTCAGCGGGGCGGCTTTCGGTGAGGACAAACGGTGCGATGGCTAGAACTACGACGGCGACAGCAACGTTGATGAAGAATGCCCACCGCCAGCTCAGCAGGTCAGTGAGGACGCCGCCAAGGATGGCACCGGTGGTGAAGCCAGCTGCCATGAGTGCGCCGTTGAGTCCGAGCGCTTTGTTCCGCTGTGGGCCCTCGGGAAAGGATGTTGTCAGTAGGGAGAGTGCTGCTGGGACGACCATCGCCGTCGCTAGTCCTTGTGCGATGCGTGCGGTGATCAGCAGTAGTGGTTCTTGGGCGAGCCCGCCGGCCAGTGATGACGCACCGAGTAGGGCGATTCCCATGAGGAAGAGGCGACGGCGGCCGAAGAGGTCCGCGATGCGTCCGAAGAGGAGGGTGAATCCTGCCGCGCACAGCGCAAATGCTGTGGCGATCCATTGCAAATGCTCAACGCTGAACCCAACGTCCGCGCCAATGGTGGGTAGGGCCACGTTAAGAATGGAGAAGTCCACCGCAAGGGTGAAACTCGCTGTGAGCAAGACAAGGAGGACCAGCCGTTGCTGCCCGCGTATTCTGGCGTTGGTCTTTGCTGATCCCAGCTCCGGGCGGGACTCGTTG
>JABBNV010000119.1:6054-7975 GCA_019352125.1 Acidobacteriota bacterium
ACTCGTTGTCACTCTCGGAGGTTCTTGTCATCGGATTGTTGGGCATGCGTACTCCAGCGTTGTTAGAAATGGTGGTTGAGAAGTGGTTGTGACCGGGTAACCGGCTAAAATCAACACTGCCGCCGGCACAGACTGAGAACCAGACCCGGTGGATGCCATCACCGTGCTGCCTAGCACTGACAGGGGCAGGCAACGCTGTGGCCTTTGGCGGACAATGGCACTATGAAAGAAACCATGTCCGAGACCCTTGGCGAGTTTCTGCGATCCCGCAGATCGCGACTCACACCCGAGGATGCTGGCGTTGTTTCCTACGGAGCGCGGCGTGTGCCCGGGCTGCGGAGGGAAGAACTGGCTCAATTAGCAGGTGTCTCGGCCACGTACTACACGCGGCTGGAGCAGGGGCAGTCAACGAACGCCTCCGAGTCCGTGATTGAGTCACTGGCTCAGGCGCTCTCACTCAGCGTCGACGAACGTGAACATCTGCGCGCGTTGGCCCAACCCGCCAAGAAAAAGCGGCGCGCTCCGGTCAAGCCTGATAATGCGGCGCCTGGTGCCGTCCGACTTCTTGAGGCTATGTCCATGGTTCCGGCAGTGATTGTGGGGCGGCGGAATGAGGTCCTCGCATGGAATGTGTTAGGGCACTCACTACTTGCCGGGCACACGGATTTCGAAGCACCCACCCGTCCGGTGGACCGGCCCAACCTCACCCGCATGCTCTTCCTGGATCCCCACACCAAGGATTTATACCGGAATTGGCGGGAGGAGGCATTGTTATCTGTTGCCTCGTTGCGGTTCATTGCCGCCCAACACCAGGACGACGACGAATTGGCTCACCTGATCGGGGAGCTGACCGTCAAAAGTTCTGACTTCGCGGACCTCTGGGCTAAACACCCTGTAAAGCGATGCGTCAGCGGCATCAAGAAGTTCAGACATCCTGAAGTTGGCGATTTCGATCTCGGCTTTGAAGTCTTGCACTTGCCCGGGGACACTGGTCAACGGATGGTTACACACGTTGCGGAACCCGGATCGAACAGTGCTGCAGCCGTGGCGCTCTTGGCTGCTTCCACCAGCCACACAATAACGCCGAGTCTTGCGCGTCGGACGTGACAGCGGACCCGAAAGCTATACCCGTGCCTCTAGCGAAGGAGTTCTTCGGCCGCGGAGACGAGGACTCTGTCGCGGGGGAGTAACATCATTCCGCGGAGCTGGTCGTCGCGGATGGTGATGACTCTCCGGTGAAGATGACCGAGGGGATTGGTTAGTAGCGGATCCAGTGTGACCGAATACCGGTGGCCGAACCGCTGGCTGCGCCCGCTTGTGGATGAAATTGGTCTGAGCGCGACCATTAATGTACGTGCCCGGAGGTTTCGCCGTGCTGCAGCGAGCATCGCTGTATAGCGGGGAAAAGCCAAGCCGGCGCTGACGAGCAGCACCGCCACTGTTTCGAAGATGGGAAACGTCGTATTGAGGACCGAGCTGGCCGGTGCCGTTACTTCAGTGTTTGCTTCGAGGGAGCCCAAGGCCAGCCTGTTTCCCAGTGCAATCACCATCGACATGCAGCCGAATGCGAAGCAGGTAACTCCTGCTTTGAACGATTG
This sequence comes from Acidobacteriota bacterium, assembly GCA_019352125.1. Lineage (GTDB taxonomy): Bacteria > Actinomycetota > Actinomycetes > Actinomycetales > Micrococcaceae > JABBNV01. The sequence continues at coordinate 7,653 of JABBNV010000119.1, forward strand.
GCTCTTCAGCGCTGGTAGGAAGCGAAAGAAGGTGACTGCGGCGTCGGTGCAGACCCAGATGATGAAGGCTGATCCGGCCCAGATGAAGACCTGCATTCCTGGCTGGTTGCCGTAGACGAGTGGGAGATCATGGCTAGTTACGGGCACATTGCTGCTGACGAACCCGAGGACGACTGCTATGCCAGCCACCGCGATGGCTGCGCGTGCGCGCGTGAGGTGATGGCGCCGTCGTCGTTCATCTGGGATGGCTGCGACGATGGTGGCGACGTGGAATTGCCAGAAGCCGATCATGATGGCGGCGAGTAGGACGAGGCCGATGTGGT
>JABBNV010000120.1:0-213 GCA_019352125.1 Acidobacteriota bacterium
GCCTCCGATGCAACGGTCAAGGCCGTCCAATGGGTGCAGGACTCCATTGTGAAGAACAACTGGGCAGGTGTCTCCTCCAAGAGCAGCATTGGTGACCTCACCGCTGGTGCGGTTAGCGCCACCATCAGCTCCACCGGTGACCTGGTGGGTGCGTTGAAGGCCGCGAAGGAGAAGAACATCAACATTGGCGTCGGGTTCCTGCCCGGCGGGGAC
>JABBNV010000120.1:223-5724 GCA_019352125.1 Acidobacteriota bacterium
GGGACGTCTCTGCTTCCCCCGTGTGCCCCACCGGTGGTGCTGGCCTGGTCATCGCCAAGAAGACCTCACCGGAACGACAATTGGCAGCCGCGAAGTTCATTTCCTTCGTCACCAACACCAAGAACACTGCAGCATTCTCGGCTGCTACGGGTTACATGCCGGTGCGTTCAACGGCGGATATGACGAGTGTGCTCTCCAAGACCCCGCAGATCCAGGTGGCCATCGACCAGCTCAAGGTTACGCGCAGCCAGGATTATGGCCGCGTCTTCCTGCCGGGTGCAGATCAGGAAATGGCCAAGTCTGCCGCCAAGATCATGAATGAGAAGGCCGACGTCAAAGCCACTCTCACGGCACTTAACACGACGCTGGAGGGCATCTACACCAAGGAAGTCAAGCCCAAGCTGAAGTCCTAATCGTCCAAAAAACAAAGGGTTGGTGTGACTGCCTCAAACGGTGGTCACACCAACCCTTTTTTACGGTTCAACAGGCGTGACACCCAATGGCACCAGTTGCTGCGCACCGCCGTCGTGCGCGGTGGTGACCCATATGCCGCCCGCATGCTTGATCACTGTGTGCTCCCACTGTGACGCGCGCTTGCCGTCAGTGGTGACCACCGTCCAGTCGTCGGCCAAAGTCTTCGTATCGATTCCGCCGCGCACCAACATCGGCTCAATAGCCAGTGCCATCCCGGGGCGAAGCTTCGGGCCACGATGCCCCGTACGGTAATTCAATACGTCCGGATCCATGTGCATGGCCGTACCGATGCCGTGCCCCACATAGTCTTCCAAGATCCCCAGGGGCTTGCCTGGAACGGCAGAGACGTAATCATCAATAGCGTTTCCGATATCTCCTACGTGCGTACCAGTAGCCACCGCAGCAATGCCTCGCCACATCGCCGCCTCCGTCACCTGCGACAGCCTGAGATCCTCAGCGCTCCCCTGGCCAACGACGACGGTGCGCGCCGAGTCCGCGTGCCAACCGTCCACCACAGCGCCACCGTCAATGGAGATGATGTCTCCGTCTGCCAGCCGTCTGGGCCCGGGGATCCCATGGACCACTTCTTCATTGATGGACGTACAGATAGTTGCGGGGAAGTCGAAGTAACCCAGAAAGTTGGAGGTTGCTCCCTCCTCCTGCAAGACGCGCGCAAACACAGCGTCAAGCTCGGCCGTGCTCACGCCCACCGCTGCGGCAGCCACCGTGCTATCCAGTGCGCGCGCCAGTACCTTGCCTGCACGCACCATGATGCGCAACTGTTCAACTGTTTTGATCTCAATGCGCGTTGGGCGAAAAGCCACGTCATGTCCTTTGCGGTTGACCGGGAGTTGCCAGAACTAAGCGTAAAGCCCCTCACGGCGGGGCCGGAGGGGCTTTACAGAACTACTTGATTACAGAGCGGATTCACCCTTGATAGCTGCCATCACTCGCTCGGTGACTTCATCGATGGCACCAATGCCGTCTACCTGTACCAGCACACCGGCGTCTGCATAGCGCGCCACTACCGGTTCGGTTTGCTCGTGGTAAAGATCCAGACGGTGGCGAATGACGGTTTCGTTGTCATCGCTGCGGCCCAAATCTGCGGCCCGGCCCAAGAGGCGCTTGACCAGCTCCTCATCATCTGCGGTGAGCTGCAATACGACATCCAGCTCTTGGCCGTTGGATGTCAGAATGTCAGCGAGTTCATCCACCTGAGCCGTGGTGCGGGGGTAGCCGTCCAGCAGGAACCCCTCCGCAACATCTGGCTGTTGGAGGCGATCACGCACCATCTTGTTGGTCACTGAATCCGGTACGAAATCTCCTGCATCCATGAACTTCTTGGCTTCGAGGCCCAAAGGGGTCTCGCCTTTGACGTTGGCCCGGAATATATCCCCCGTGGAAATAGCAACAATGCCCATTCCCGCAGAGACCCGTTCGGCCTGGGTACCTTTGCCGGACCCGGGCGGACCAATTATCAGCATTCTCGTCATCGTAAGAGCCCTTCATAGTGCCGTTGTTGAAGCTGCGCATCAATTTGCTTGACCGTCTCCAAACCAACGCCCACCATGATCAGCAAGCTAGTGCCACCGAACGGGAAGTTTTGATTGGCCTGAATCAGCACTAGCGCAATCAAAGGAATCAGTGCAACGAGTCCCAGGTAGATCGCGCCGGGCAAAGTAATGCGTCCCAAAACATACTGGAGGTAATCCGCTGTTGGCTTCCCCGCGCGGATACCAGGGATAAATCCACCATAGGTCTTCATGTTGTCCGAAACTTCGTCCGGATTGAACGTGATTGCCACATAGAAGTATGTGAAGAACACAATCAGCAGGAAGTACATGACCATGTAAATCGGATGATCGCCCTTGGTCAGGTTGGTATTGATCCAGTTAACCCACTCAGGAGCCGCCCCGGTCTTGGGCTGGGCAAACTGAACAATCAAGGCTGGCAAATACAGCATTGAAGATGCAAAGATCACCGGAACCACACCGGCCATGTTGACCTTGATGGGGATGTACGTGCTGGAGCCGCCCATGGTGCGGCGGCCAATCATGCGCTTGGCGTATTGGACGGGAACCCGACGCTGAGACTGCTCAACGAACACCACCAGCGCCACCGTAACCAAACCGATCAACAGAACCATGAAGAACACGCCCCAGCCCTTGGTGGTGATGATCTGACCCAGGGAGGTGGGGAAACGTGCAGCAATGGAGGTGAAGATCAACAGTGACATTCCATTGCCCACACCCTTTTCGGTGATGAGCTCGCCCATCCACATGATCAGACCGGTCCCGGCCGTCAAGGTGATGATCAGCAAAATGGTGGTGATCAGGCTATTGTCAGGGATCACCGGAGTAGCTGAACCGGTCTCGCCACAGTTACCAAGCAGTTGACCGGAGCGGGCCAGAGTCACCAGCGTAGTTGCGTTCAGCAGGCCCAAGGCGATGGTGAGGTAACGCGTGTACTGGGTGAGCTTTCCTTGACCCTGTGCACCCTCAAGGTGCAGTTCCTGGAATCGAGGAATCACTACGCGCAGCAGCTGGACGATGATGCTGGCGGTGATGTAGGGCATGATGCCCAAAGCGAAGATGGACACCTGCAGCAGTGCGCCACCGCTAAAGAGGTTTACCAGCTGGTAAATACCCTGATCGGTTTGCCCGCCGCTCAAACAGGCTTGGACGTTGTGGTAGTTCACGCCCGGTGACGGCACAAAAGCGCCCAGGCGGAAAATGGCGATCATTCCCAGCGTGAACAACAACTTGCGTCGCAGATCAGGCGTGCGAAAGGCGCGGCCAAATGCGGTAAGCAAGCGTCCTCCTGAAGTCTAAAGTCGTAAGGGCCAGGCTCGATTGGCCCGGATAGAGAAAACTCTTGGTGGGTGGACATAATTTCCACCCACCAAGAGTCTAATGGTTGCTACGAGTCACTGATGAACTCTAGAGCTCCGTGGTGCTTCCGCCAGCAGCAGCGATCTTCTCTGCCGCACTGGTGGAGAAGGCGTGAACAGTAACATCAACCTTGACGGTGATGTCGCCAGTGCCAAGTACCTTGACGGGCTGGTTCTTGCGAACGGCACCCTTCTCAACCAAATCCTCGACGGTAACCTTGCCACCGGCCGGGAACAGCTCGTTGAGCTTGTCCAAGTTCACTACCTGGTATTCCACGCGGAACGGGTTCTTGAACCCGCGCAGCTTAGGCAAACGCATGTGCAGCGGCACCTGGCCGCCAGCAAAGCCAGCCTTGATCTGGTAGCGAGCCTTCGTACCCTTGGTACCACGGCCTGCAGTCTTACCCTTGGAACCTTCACCACGACCCACACGGGTCTTGGCGGTCTTGGCACCCGGGGCGGGACGCAGGTGGTGAACCTTAAGCGTGTTGGCCTTTTCGGCTACAGCTTCAGTCTTCTTTGTTTCTGCCATGGTTACTTCGCCTCCTCTACCTTTACGAGGTGCGGAACCGTGTTGATCATGCCAACGGTCACTGCGTCAGCAGTACGGACAACAGAGTCGCCGATGTGCTTAAGACCCAATGAACGCAGCGTGTTCCGCTGGTTCGCCTTGCCGCCAATGACGGACCTTGTTTGAGTAATTTCCAACTTCTTGTCAGAAGCCTGAATATTCTTCGGTGTAGTCATTACGCACCTGCCTTCTGGTTCTGGATCGAACGCAGCAGTGCCGGAGGAACAACCTCGTCCATCGGCAACCCGCGGCGAGCTGCCACAGAAGCGGGCTCTTCGAGCCGCTTCAAGGCATCCACCGTAGCGTGCACAATGTTGATGGCATTGGAGGATCCCAGCGACTTGGAGAGAACGTCGTGAATACCGACGCACTCCAGAATCGCGCGGACCGGGCCACCGGCAATGACACCCGTACCGGGGGAAGCCGGACGCAGCAGGACAACGCCTGCAGCAGCTTCGCCCTGAACCTGGTGAGGAATGGTTCCACCGACACGAGGAACGCGGAAGAAGCTCTTCTTGGCCTCTTCAACACCCTTCGCAATAGCGGCGGGAACTTCCTTAGCCTTGCCGTAACCAACGCCGACGAGTCCGTTGCCGTCACCGACAACTACCAAGGCGGTGAAGCTAAAGCGACGACCACCCTTGACTACCTTGGCCACACGGTTGATCGTGACGACCTTTTCGATGTACTGGTTCTTCTCAGCGTCGCGGCCACCGTCACGGCCGCCACGGCCGCCATCGCGACCGCCACGGCCACCATCGCGACCGCCACGGCCACCTTCACGGCGTCCGCCGCGGCGGTCGTCGGTGGAGGTTGCTGCGCTGTCGGCGGTGCCTGCGGCTGCTGTGGTGCCTTCGGCACTAGCTTCAGTCACAGTGTTCTCCTTGTTGATGTTTTCGCTCACAGTGCCAAACCACCTTCGCGGGCGCCATCGGCAACCGCTGCAATACGGCCGTGGTACTTGTTGCCACCGCGGTCGAAGACGACGGATTCAATCCCGGCCTTCTTGGCGCGCTGTGCAACCAGTTCACCGACGCGCTTTGCCTTGGCGGTCTTGTCACCGTCAAATGCTCGCAGGTCTGCTTCCAGCGTCGATGCGGAGGCCACGGTCAAACCCTGGCTGTCATCAACAACTTGAACGAATACGTGGCGCGCTGAGCGGTTAACCACCAGACGCGGGCGAACCGCGGTTCCGGTGATGCGCTTGCGGACACGCAGGTGGCGACGACCGCGTGAAGCGGCCTTGGACTTACCTTTAATTTTGATAGGCATTTCTACTTACCAGCCTTTCCGACCTTGCGGCGGATTACCTCGCCGGCGTAACGGATGCCCTTACCCTTGTACGGGTCTGGCTTCCGCAGCTTGCGGATGTTGGCAGCAACTTCGCCCACCTGCTGCTTATCGATTCCCGACACGGAGAGCTTGGTGGGGCCCTCAACAGTCAGGGTGATGCCCTCCGGCGCCTTGACGGCAACAGGGTGGCTGTAGCCCAAGGCGAACTCGAGGTCCGAACCCTTGGCCTGAACGCGGTAACCGGTTCCAACAATTTCCAGCTTCTTCTCATAC
>JABBNV010000120.1:5734-7630 GCA_019352125.1 Acidobacteriota bacterium
ACCCTGCGGTGACTCCAACGAGGTTGGAAATCAGGGTACGAGTCAAACCGTGGAGTGAACGCGATTCGCGCTCATCGTTGGGGCGGCTAACGCTAAGCGTTCCATCGGAAAGCTCGACGGCGATCGGGCTGGCCACAGTGTGGGTCAGCTCGCCCTTCGGGCCCTTGACGGAAACCAGCGAACCATCAATCTTGACCTCAACACCGGCAGGAACTGAGATGGGGAGACGTCCAATACGTGACATTTTTCTTTCCCTTCCCTGCTACCAGACGTAGGCGAGGACTTCCCCACCTACACCCTTCTTGGCGGCCTGACGGTCGGTCAACAGACCGGACGAAGTGGACAGGATAGCGATACCCAAGCCACCCAACACGTGCGGCAGGTTGGTGGACTTCGCGTACACGCGGAGACCTGGCTTGGAGATGCGGCGAATACCGGCGATGGAACGCTGACGCTCCGGGCCGAACTTCAGGTCGATGGTCAGCTTCTTGCCAACCTCTGCGTCTTCGACCTTCCAAGCAGCAATGTAACCCTCTGCCTTGAGAATGTCGGCAACGTGTGCCTTCAGCTTGCTGTAAGGCATAGTCACGGAATCGTGGTATGCCGAGTTTGCGTTGCGCAGACGCGTAAGCATATCTGCGACAGGATCTGTCATTGTCATGTGGGCTCTAGCCCTTCCTCGCAACGGTTTCCGTAAGAAACGGACCTGCTACGTAGCTAATTAATCTTCGGTCTTGAACGGGAAGCCAAGCGCCTTAAGCAACGCGCGGCCTTCGTCATCGGTCTTGGCAGTCGTCACGACTGTGATGTCCATACCGCGCGGGCGGTCGATGGAATCCTGGTCGATCTCGTGGAACATAACCTGCTCGGTCAAACCGAACGTGTAGTTTCCATTGCCATCAAACTGCTTACCGCTCAGACCGCGGAAATCGCGGATACGGGGCAGAGCCAAGGTCACCAAGCGGTCTACGAATTCCCACATGCGATCTCCACGCAACGTTACGTGCGCGCCAATCGGCATGCCTTCGCGCAGCTTGAACTGAGCGATGGACTTGCGGGCCTTTGTCACCTGGGGCTTCTGGCCGGTGATCAGGGTGAGATCGCGGACAGCGCCGTCGATCAGCTTGGAGTCCTTAGCGGCATCTCCAACACCCATGTTCACAACAACCTTCACCAAGCGGGGAACCTGGTTGACGTTTTCGTACTTGAACTCTTCCTGCAGCGTTGCCTTGATGTCCGCTGCATAGCGGCTCTTCAGACGCGGGGGAATGTTCGGTGTATTTTCGGTAGCAACTGCACTCATGCCAGGTCCTTCCCCGAGCTCTTTGCAACGCGGATGCGAACCTCACGGTTGCGACCATCGCGCTCAACGGTCTCGATGCGGTAGCCAACTTTGGTGGGCTTCTTGGTGGACGGATCCACTACTGCCACGTTGGAGATGTGGATCGGGGCCTCAACGGTCTCGATGCCACCGGTTTTGGTACCGCGCTCGGACTGGCCCACCTTGGTGTGCTTCGTGATGCGGTTGATGCCTTCAACCAGAACACGGTTGCTCTCGGGGAATACCCGCAGCACCTTGCCCTGCTTTCCGCGATCTCCGCCACGTTCTGCCTTGGCGCCAGTGATGACCTGAACCAGGTCACCCTTCTTAATCTTGAACTTAGCCATGGACTACAGCACCTCCGGAGCAAGCGAGATGATCTTCATGAACTTCTTGTCACGGAGTTCACGACCAACCGGGCCGAAGATACGGGTACCGCGGGGGTCACCGTCAGTCTTCAAAATCACAGCTGCGTTCTCATCGAACTTGATGTAGGAACCATCCGCACGGCGGCGTTCCTTCTTTGTACGGACGATGACGGCCTTAACCACATCGCCCTTTTTGACGTTTCCGCC
>JABBNV010000120.1:7640-7969 GCA_019352125.1 Acidobacteriota bacterium
GGAATTGCATCCTTGACGGTAGCGACGATGACGTCGCCAATGCCTGCGTAGCGGCGCCCAGATCCACCGAGAACGCGGATGGTCAAGATTTCCTTGGCCCCCGTGTTGTCGGCGACCTTAAGCCGCGACTCCTGCTGAATCACTGATATTCTCCTGTTCGTCGCGCAGGTTCTCACACCGTAAAACCGCTACGAGTAAGCCTTGCGGAACGTATTGATCGGGATGTCTCTTGACCTGATTGGATTTTGCCAAGCCAGGCCTAAACGCACGTGCCAGCTGCACTTTCCGCATGCGTGCTGAGCTCTCCCCTAGAGCAGAAATAAATCAAC
>JABBNV010000121.1:0-2861 GCA_019352125.1 Acidobacteriota bacterium
GCCATGCGGCGCAAAGAAGATAAGGGCCCCCGCATTGGTGGCAAGATTGACGATTTTTGCCTTCGCGCTCGCTTCCAGGAAGGCGTACCCCATCAGCGAGACAAGTGCGATCACCAAAAACGAACCGGTCCCCGGGCCAATCAAGCCATCGTAAATACCGATAACTCCGCCAATACAGCAGGCCACCACATAGTGCCGGCGCCCACTGTGGCGCAACGCCGTGAGTTCACCAGCTTGGGGGCGCACCGCAGTAAAGATGGCCACCGCAATCAGTGCGACGACGATGATGGGCTTGAATACGGATTGGGGAAGGTTCGTTGCCAGCGCTGCGCCACCAAAAGCCCCCACCAATGCCACTCCTGCCATGGGCAGTGCTGTGGAAAGATCAGGCCGAACGCGTCTGTAATACGTGATGGAACTGGTAGCAGTCCCAAAAATCGAGCCCATCTTGTTCGTCGCCAACGCCTGCACAGGCGTGATTCCGGGAATCAGTAACATCACCGGCAATTGAATCAAACCTCCGCCACCTACGACGGCGTCAACCCAGCCTGCCGCGAAGCCAGCCACCACCACCAGAATGAGGGTGGCCAGCTGCAGCTGCTCCAGGCCGGAACTCACGCCTTGGCGGCGGCCACTACAAACTGCACCGCATCGTCAACGGCTACGTTGGTGGCCTCACCCGTGGCCCGATCCTTGATCTCCACCACGCCGTCTACCAGTCCCCGGCCAACGGCCAGGATGGTGGGGACGCCCAACAGCTCGGCATCGCCAAACTTCACGCCGGGGGAAACCTTGGGACGGTCATCATAGATAACGTCCAATCCAGCCGCTTCCAGGTCTGCACTGAGCTGTTGCGCCGCTGCAAAGATTTCCTCGCCGCGTCCCACAGCTACGACGTGAACATCGGCCGGTGCCACCGCGCGCGGCCACATCAGGCCCTTGTCATCATGGTTGGACTCCGCCAGCGCTGCGATGGCCCGAGTTACGCCGATACCGTAGGAACCCATGGTGACCACGGTGAGTTTGCCATGTGAGTCAAGTACCTTCAGGTCAAGAGCTTCCGCATACTTGCGGCCCAGGGCAAAAATGTGCCCCATCTCGATGCCACGAGCGGTCTCCAGAGGGCCGGATCCGTCCGGAGCCTCATCTCCTTCCAACACCTCGCTGGACTCGATCACACCATCCCAGCCGAAGTCTCGGCCAGCCACCAGACCGAATACGTGCTTGCCGGATTCATTGGCGCCGGTGATCCACGTGGTACCGGAAACAACGCGAGGGTCCACCAGATACAACAGCTTGCTGGTGCCTTCAGCACCCAACACAGCCTGATCCACTGTGAGCCCGGGGCCAATGTACCCCTTCACCAGCAACGGGTTCTTGGCCAGATCAGCTTCGCTGGCGGCTTCGACGGACACCTCTCCACCTACTGTCAGGAATGGAGAAATATTCGCTTCGATGCGCTTGGTATCAACCGCGCGGTTTCCGGGCAGACCAACGACCACTAGTTCGCGCTCGCCCGTGGGCAGCGTGACAGCCAAGACCACGTTCTTTAGCGTGTGCTCCGCCTTCCACTCGCCCTCGGCCAGCGGTGCCAGCTGATTTGCAGCGGCAACCAGGGACGCAATGGTGGGCGTATCTGGAGTATCCAGCACCCGGGCTGCTGGCGCAGTGGTGTAATCAACGTCTGCAGGAACCACAGTGGTCACAGCCTCCACATTGGCGGCGTACCCGCCAGCGGAACGCACGTACGTATCCTCACCGATGGGGCTGGGGTGCAGGAATTCCTCGCTGCGTGAGCCACCCATGGCTCCAGCCGTAGCGGAAACCGGCACAACCTCCAGGCCCAGCCGCTCAAAGATCCGCAAGTAGGCACCCCGGTAAGCGTTGTAGCTTACTGCTTGGCCGGCGTCGTCAATGTCAAAGGAGTAGGCGTCCTTCATGATGAACTCACGGCCGCGCAATAGCCCCGCCCGCGGACGCTCCTCATCCCTGTACTTGTTCTGAATCTGGTAAAGATTCAGCGGCAGATCCTTGTACGAGCTGTACATGTCCTTGACCAGGAGGGTGAAAACTTCTTCATGGGTCGGGGCCAGCAAGTAATCCGCCCCCTTCCGGTCCTGCAAACGGAAAATTCCGTCCCCGTACTCCGTCCAGCGGCCGGATGCGTCGTAGGGTTCCTTGGGCAACAACGCGGGGAAATGAACTTCCTGAGCACCAATGGCGTCCATTTCCTCACGAACAATGGTCTCCACCTTGCGCAATACCCGCAAGCCCAGCGGCAGCCAGGTGTAGATTCCCGGCGCAGCACGGCGAATGTATCCGGCACGCAATAGCAACCGATGACTCGCTACTTCTGCATCGGTAGGGTCTTCACGCAGAGTGCGAAGGAACAAATTGGACAGGCGAAGGACCACGCGGGTATCCGTTTCTAGAGCAGGACAAAGACAATAACGTTAGGTACCAATCTACCGGTTGATCCTTGCCGTCCGGATCCGCGGCTGATAGCGAATTAAAGCACGGCGCAGCCCCACACCAGTGTGGGGCGTCTTGAACAAAGAAAACAGGTGGTGCTAGCCAACCTTGCCATCGAGTGCGGCCAGAACGCCAGCAATGGCAAAGTACTTGTTGGTGCCACGCTCGCGAATGATCTTCACGCCAAGGACTTTCTTGATAGCTGCAGCCTTTTCGTCGGTGATTCCATCAAGAGCAGTGGGGATACATCCAGAATTTCCTTCAACAAGGTGTGCCGCCCCGGCACACCTATGGGACTAGCTATTGCAGCGCCGCTCAGTGCGCAAGCATTCTTGGTCCGCTTTAGCCGTTAGCTTGCTGGGATTTCTTCCCGCCTTCTGAGGACTTCA
>JABBNV010000121.1:2871-7947 GCA_019352125.1 Acidobacteriota bacterium
ACGCTCTTCCGATCTCTTCACTCCTCGCTCCAGAGCCCCTAGACAACGGGGGTTACCCTCTCTAGCTTTAGAACATCGGCCCATGTTGTAGTAGCGGCCGTGCCGCGTGCAGCTTGCACCCGGAAGCAACATGGTGGGAGGAAATGTGCCGTCAGCAGGTGCGCACCGAGCGGGCAGGATTGTTAGCGCCACAGCCCTATCCGTGCAGAATCTCCACGTTGTCCGAGGCAAGAAACCAGTTTTGCAGGACGTAAGTGCCACCGTCCCCACCGGAGCGGTGGTTGGGCTGTTGGGACCCTCCGGAAGCGGCAAGACAACGCTGCTGCGAGCATGTGTAGGGGTCCAGCGAATCTCCTCCGGCAGTATCACGGTGCTTGGGCTGCCGGCAGGTACCGCGTCGCTGCGGGAGACGGTTGGATATGTTACGCAGGCCGCCAGCGTCTACAAGGATCTGACCGTTGAGGAGAACGTTCGGTACTTTGCGGCGATCCATGGCCGTAGCCGTATAGAGGCAACCACGGCCATCAGCGATGTGGGGCTCTCCAAGCTGGCCAAACGTACCGCGCAGAGCCTTTCCGGCGGTCAATTCAGCCGGGTATCACTGGCCTGCGCGCTGGTAACTGCACCCCGGCTGCTGATGCTGGACGAGCCGACGGTGGGCCTGGACCCAGTACTCCGGGCGGATTTGTGGGCGCAGTTTGCCCAACTTTCCACCAACGGCACCACCTTGGTGGTCTCCAGCCACGTCATGGAGGAGGCAAGCCATTGCGACTCCTTGCTGCTATTGAGAGCTGGCAGGCTGTTGGCTGCGCTGACACCCGGCCAACTGCGTGAACGTGGTCAGTCCGAGGACCTTGAGCTGGCTTTTCTGCACCTCATTCAATCCACTGACGTTGAATTCACTGACTCTGCTCAGGACGGTGCCGCGTGAACCCGCGGATGATGATGGCAACCACTGTACGAGTCCTGGCACAGTTGCGTCAGGATCCACGAAGCATTGCCCTGATACTGGTGGTTCCAGCTGCACTGTTGGCTTTCTTCTATTACCTGTTTGACAATGAAACGCTTCGACCGGGGGCGCCACGCACCTTTGATCGCGTTGGACTGATTATGCTGGCAATCTTCCCGTTTATTGTCATGTTTCTCATTACCTCCATCACCATGTTGCGGGAGCGCACGTCCGGCACGCTGGAACGGCTGCTCACCACGCCTATTCACAAGGCAGATCTGTTATTCGGCTACGCCATTGCGTTTTCCATTGCGGCTACCTTGCAGGCGCTGGTGTCAACCGCGGTAGCATACTGGGCGTTTGGCCTCAGTGTTGCGGGGAGTCCTTGGCTGGTGATTCTGGTTGCGGTGCTCACCTCCGTGCTGGGAGTCGCGTTGGGACTGTTGGCCAGCGCTTTTGCTCATACTGAATTTCAGGCCGTGCAATTTATGCCGGTGGTTGTGATTCCACAACTGCTACTGTGCGGACTTTTTGTGGCCAGAGATTCCATGAATGGCGTACTGCAGGCTATTTCCAATCTGCTTCCACTGAGCTATTCGGTGGAAGCACTGCAGCAGATTGCGGAAAATATGGACCCAACGTCCACCATGTGGGGAGATGTGCTCATTGTGGCGGCGTTTGTGGTGTGCGGATTGATCCTGGCGTCCCTGACACTGCGACGCCGCACTGCCTAACTTTCGCGGCGATTCTGTTAGCCCGGGCGCAGCACCGTGTCAGAACAGACTGTGTCAGAAAAGTACGGTGGCAAACAGCCCCACGTGTTCAAAGCCCACCCGCTCATAGCTCGCTCTGGCCCGATGATTGAATTCATTCACGTAGAGGCTCACCACAGGCGCCACATTCAAGCCCCGATGAACGACTGCGGTCATATAGTCAGCGCTGAGGCCGCGGCCTCGATACTCCGGAGCCAGCCACACTCCCTGGACTTGGGCAGCATCTGCAGACACCGCGCCCAGATCCGCCTTGAAAATCACGGCTCCATCTTCACCAAGATGGCTCAAGGAATGTCCAGAACGGATCAAGGAGGCCACGCGGCGCCGGTACGGTTCCGCACCGCCAAGAAACGGCGAGTAGCCAACTTCTTCGGTAAACATAGCCACCGCTGCTGGCAACACCGCTTCGAAGTCCTCACTACGGCTGGGCGAAAGATGTAGATTCCCCGGTGTCGCTGGACGGCGTCCAATAGCCAGCAGCGGCTGCTTGGGACGAACTTCCAAGGCTGTGACGCCATGCCGCTCCATGGCTGCATAAATTCCCATGACGGCGTCCGCTGGCCCAAAAATAGAGGAAATACTGCGGCGGCTGGCAACTAACCAATCGCCATATTGCGCACAGTGCTCGGCGGGAACTTCAATGGGCACCACGTTGGCGCCAATCCAGCAGGCGCTCAGCAATTCGCCGTCGTTGTTAAAGCACCCCAGGATCACTGCACCCGAATAGGGCGGAACAGCGCTTGAATACAGCTCCAGCTGCGAAGCAACAAACACGTTGGCCACCGGGTTGCGGGCAACCAGAGTGGCCAGCACTGACGTGTCCTGATGAGTCAGGGCTCGTAACGAGGAACCGCGCGGATAGCTACGAGACGCTAACCACGGGGTTACCCTTGCGCGTATCGTCGCCATCGGACTCCCCCATCTCCTCAGCTAGCCGCATTGCTTCCTCAATGAGTGTCTCAACAATTTGGTCCTCAGGAACAGTCTTAATGACCTTTCCCTTAACAAAGATCTGGCCCTTGCCGTTTCCGGAAGCCACGCCCAAGTCCGCCTCGCGAGCCTCACCAGGACCGTTGACTACACAGCCCATCACGGCAACGCGGAGCGGAACTTCCATGCCTTCAAGTCCAGCGGTGACCTCCTCCGCCAGGGTGTACACATCCACCTGGGCGCGGCCGCACGAGGGGCAGGAAACAATCTCCAACTTCCGCGGACGCAGATTCAGCGACTGCAGAATCTGGTTACCCACCTTGATTTCTTCCACCGGCGGAGCAGAGAGGGACACCCGAATCGTGTCACCGATTCCCTGCGCCAGCAGTGCACCAAAGGCTGTTGCGGACTTGATAGTGCCCTGGAAGGCGGGTCCAGCCTCGGTGACGCCCAAGTGCAGTGGCCAATCCCCCTTGCTGGCCAGTAATTCATAGGCACGTACCATGACCACTGGATCATTGTGCTTGACCGAAATCTTGAAGTCGTGGAAGTCGTGCTCCTCGAACAGCGAGGCTTCCCAGACAGCTGACTCCACCAGAGCTTCCGGCGTTGCCTTGCCGTACTTCTTCATGATAGAAGGCTCCAGGGAGCCCGCGTTTACACCGATGCGGATCGAGGTGCCGTGGTCCTTAGCGGCCTGGGCAATCTCCTTGATTTGGTCATCAAACTTGCGAATGTTGCCGGGGTTCACACGCACAGCCGCACAGCCAGCCTCAATGGCCGCAAACACGTAGCGCGGCTGGAAGTGGATATCTGCGATGACGGGAATCTGCGACTTTTTAGCGATGATGGGCAATGCTTCAGCATCATCAGCGGAAGGACATGCCACACGCACAATGTCACACCCGGAGGCAGTGAGCTCAGCAATCTGCTGCAGAGTGGCGTTGATGTCCGTGGTGGGGGTGGTGGTCATGGACTGGACGCTGATGGGCGAGTCCGAACCAACGCCCACGGAGCCAACCTTGATTTGGCGGGTCTTGCGACGCGGCGCCAGTACGGGAGGCGGTGCTTCTGGCATTCCTAAGCTGACCGAGGTCAAAGCTACTCCTAGTGAAGAGAGGTTAAAAAGAATTCAGTTGTTAATCAGAACGCTCATCGCGCCGTTCGCATTTCCTCATGCAGCCAAAACACCCTGGGGCTGCCCGGCAAAGGATGCGGGCTCTAGGCTAGTTCAGCGAAAACGCCAATTCCAGGAGTCCAGCCACTGACCTTCAAACCTGCGATGGCACTCGCCACGGCAAACGGATCCTGTTTTAGCAGCTCATTGAGTTCATCTTCATCGGCGGCCTTGAAGAGAATCAGGGCACCGCTGCCATCCGCAAAGGGCCCGGATGCCAGAAGCTTGCCACCCTCATATTGTTCCTGCAACCACGCGCGGTGAACCGGACGGTGTTCGTCGCGCAGGGTAGCGGTCTCGGGTGTGTATACATATTCGACGGCAAAAACACTCATGTTCACAGCCTATCCCCCATCACTGCAGCCATAACCATTTTGCAGCGGTCGCCACAGCAGCGGCCCAGAACATGGAACTCAATGTACCTATGATGAACCGCTCGCTGGCCGCTGGCGTTTTCTTGAGCTCCGCATATCTCCCCAGGCCCTTGATGGCGACAATATAGGCGATCGCCACGGGCTGATCGCCCAGCACAGCCAAAGCAACCGCCAGCCGTTCCAGTACACCGATCAACAAGCCACCGCGCAGAATTTCGGTCCCGTCAGCTGCGCGAGTGCCGTCGTCCGCCGTCATGCCCGACGTATCTGCAGCTTCTGGCAGATCGTCAACCGTGGAGTCCGCGGCCGGATCAGTCTTTTCGTTACGTGGAACGGCGTCCGTCCGCGCTTTGCGGGCATCGGATTCTCTGGCTAGCCGGAGGACGCCAGCTGTGACAGGCCAGCCGCCAAGTGCTGCCACCACCATGGCCAGAGCCCACCAGAGAAAGTCCATGGCGTGCCCCTCCTCAACATGTTCGCAAAATTACGGATAGTTTCACAGTGTAACCAAGACGAAATTCTAGTCACGGGGTGCGACAGCCACGGGTGAGCTGTCAGCGCAGCTAGAAAAACAGCTAGAACTTCAGCAAAACTTTTGAGGAAACAGCGGCGTCTGCAGCAACATCGAAAGCCTCGAGCGCCTGGTCCACTCCCAGCACGTGGGTAACCACCCCAGATACATCCAGTGACCCATCCGCAAGAGCCGCCAAGACGTCGTCGAACTCTCCTGCAAATCGAAATGAGCCCTTGAGCGTCAGTTCGCGGGTAATGGCCGTCGCCATCGGTACCTCAATATTTCCGGAGCGCTGCAAGCCAAGGAGCACCACCGTTCCTCCCCTGGCAGCCGCAGAAACTGCTGCAGCCAGCCCCGGA
>JABBNV010000122.1 GCA_019352125.1 Acidobacteriota bacterium
GCCACCCCCCATGCCGCCGCCCGTGAAACCGTCAACGTCATTTTGTGCCAGTTGCGCTGCCTGCTGAGCCAGAGTGGCCGCCTGCTGGGCGTAGGTCAAAGCGGACACTGGATCCGACTGCTGGATAGACAAGGCGTAGTCCAGATTGCGCTGGGCCTCTGCGATGCGGGTCCGTGCCTCGGAGCCCACGCCGCCGCGCCGGGCTGCAATGAAGTCGCTCGTCGCTGAAATTTGGCCCTGAGCGGTCGAAATGGCCTGGTGCAGCTGCGCTTGTGCGCGTTGCGCTTGCTGCTGTTGATCGCGAATCCCGGTCAGCATGGCGTCCAGCGAGGAATGCGCGCTCTCCACCTGGTTGAGGGTAGCTGCAGGATCCAGCTTGCCGCTGGCCAGCTTTCCCCGGGCGTCATTGAGGGCTGCCTCCGCCGCGGCAACCTGCGCACCGAGTTGAGAGTTCTGGCTGGCCGCAGCCATGGCTTTCGCCTGAGCAATATCAGAGGATGCAGCCCCAATAGCCTCTTGCAATTGAGCCGCCGCCGCGTCCAAGTCCGTGGACACCTTGGTGATGGCGTCGCAGAGCACTTTGGCCTGGTGCAAGCTCTCCTCCGCAGCACGGACGGCAATGGCTGCGCCGGGAGCGTCCTGTGCTTCGATCTTGGAGCTGGCGGTATTCGCTGCGGTGGACACAAAATCCAGCCGGTCCTCGGCCTGGCTAACGTTGTCCTTGATGGGAGCCAACGCGCTGTCTGAATACTTCTGCCCCATGGCATCGAGGCGCATTTGCGACTCGGAGAGGTGGCTAGCCAGTTCCTTGGCGTTGGAAGTGACCGTAGCCAATGCCGCGGGAGCGGTTTTCTCCAGCTCACGCAAGGAATCGAAATTGGCTTTTTGCTCCTGTAGCGAAGCATTGGCGGCCTCGCTACGTCGAATAATCTCGCCATACCAGGCACGCTGATCCGCAATAGAGTCCGGGATCTCATCATCGAGTTGCTGCTGCAGCTTGAAGGACTCGCTCAGGTGCCCCTTGGCATCCGCAAGGGCCTGCTGGAACGGTTTCACTGCGTCGTCTCCATAGGAGGCTTGAGCGAAGCCGATCTCCTGCTCGCTGGACTTGATAGCGTCGTCGGCCGCAATTAACAACGCGCCCGCGCGCTTGCGCAACTCGGGGATACTTACGCCAGCCATGGGATCCAGCTGCTCACCCTGGGGGCCGTATCCGGCTGCCGTAGCCTCGGCCGTCCTTTTCTTCTTTCGATTGCGCAAGGCAAGTGCAGTGCCAACCCCGCCGACGACGACGACGCCACCCACACCCAGCGCCACGTAGCCACCGGTGGGGTTGGGAACGGAGCCGCTACCGCCGCCGGCCGCGTCACCTACTGCTGCTGCCGTATCGATGGCAGCCTGGGCATAGTCCTTCTTGCCGCCTGCCAAATTGGGCAGCACGGCGTTTTGCTGAATTGCGGCTGTCTTGCTGCGTACGGGGGAGGAATCGTTCGCTACCACGGCGTACTTGCCTTCCGTGGCGATGGCCAAGAGCACATCATTGGTGCCCAGACCGCGGTTCTGTGCGGTAGTGGCCGCCCATTGTGTTGCGGTCTGCCCGTCAAAGCTATTCACTGTCACCACATACAAGTTGTACTTGTGGTCCTTGATAAGCGAGGCAATGGCCGCCTGAACCTCTGCTGTGCGCGAGCCCAGTACATGGGCGTTGTCCACGATGTTTTGCCCAGCGGGAATAGTCACTGGTGGTTCTGCCTGCGCAGCAGCACCAGGCAGGAGTGTGAACCCCGCTATGGCCGTTACGGCCGCCAGACGTGTGAGGAAACTGATTGCCCTGCGCATCGATCACCCTTCGGGATACAAAAGTACCCGCACCGTGGTGCCAGGCTCGCGTTGGTGAATATCCTTGGCGAACTGTGGCGTGGAACGGGTAATTGCCGCATCCAACGGCGTCCTTGCTGCAAACGCTGCGGAGCCACGGCAATTCCCTTTGATTCTATGGGTCGATCTTGCTGGCAGTCCACCGAATACACTGCGCCGCTAGCGAACGCGCCGAACGGGAGTTTCCGTGCTGGCAGGCTAAAATGGGAGCATTCCATTCACAGGGAGCATCCAGCAAACGGTCGCAAATAGCTCAGACTTCCGGACCATAGTGGAGTTACCGATGAGGAAGGAATTGCAATGACTGAGAGTAACGGGACACCGGAGAATGGCCACGGTGCCACTCCCGCCCCGAACCACGAGTCGGCCCTAGGCAACACCGCAGACGGGCCCCAATACCCAACGGAGCAGCTAGGAAGCTACAGCGCTCCCACAGCGCCTGTACAACACACACCCACTGCACCTGTGGCCAGCTGGCAAAGCCCCAGCTGGCAGAACGCCGCGCCACAGAACACTGGCGAGCCACGATACGGCGTGCACTCCGCAGAACAAAGCGCACAGCACGCTCAGCAGCCCACGCAGGCTCAGCAGCAGCCCACGTATGGTCAGTACGCTGGGAGTTCTTTTGGCACGCCTACTCCGCCGCCGCCGTCGATCCCGCCGGGTCAATACCCCGCATCCAACGGTGGCCCGCGGGCTCCGAAGCGCAAAGTTGGCGCCGGAATTTTCGTTGCCAGCGTGGTGGCCGCCGCGCTCATTGGCGGTGGCGCCGCAGCTGGTACCACTTTGCTGGTAGGCAACATTGGCAGCGCCAGCTCCTCCGTCGCTCCGGCGCAGAACTCACCGCTTATTGTCAACAACACTGACTCCGTCAATGCCGTCACCGCGGCGGCGCAGAAGGCCTCGCCCAGCGTGGTCACCATCTCCGCGACCTCGGGTCAATCCGGTGGAACTGGTTCTGGTGTCATTTTGGATACCGCCGGGCACATTCTGACCAACACCCACGTGGTCACCCTGGATGGCCAGGCAGCAAATGCCGCCATTGAGGTCCGCACCAATGACGGGAAGGTCTACACGGCCAAGGTAGTCGGTACTGACCCGCTCAATGACCTGGCCGTGATCAAGATTGATGCTCCGAACCTCACTCCGGCAACACTCGGTGACTCCTCCAAAATCAACGTGGGTGACACGGTAGTGGCCATCGGCGCACCGTTGGGCCTGGCTGGAACGGTTACTGATGGCATCGTCTCCACCTTGAACCGGACTATTTCGGTGGCCTCCAGTGCCGTACCGAAGTCTCAGTCCGATTCGTCCCAGGGAAGCAACGGCGGGGGTAATGGCTTCAACTTTGCGCCGCCGGACGGTTCTAACGGGACGAAGAGCTCCGGCGCAGGATCGATTAGCCTCAACGTCATTCAGACGGATGCGGCCATCAACCCCGGGAACTCCGGTGGTGCACTCACCAACACCAAGGGTGAGGTCATTGGCATCAACGTGGCCATCGCATCGGCCAGCCAATCGTCGTCTTCCTCGAGCGGCCAGAGTGGAAATATCGGCGTTGGCTTCTCGATTCCCATCAATAATGCCAAGCGGATTGCGGATGAAATCATCAGCACGGGAAGCGCAACACATGGTCAGCTGGGTGTTTCGGTGAAGCCTCAGGCGGCTAGCACCAATTCCCAGTTCGACGTCGGTGCTCAGATCGCGTCAGTGACGTCCGGCTCGGCTGCTGACAAGGCCGGACTCAAGGTGGGTGACGTGGTCACCCACCTGGGGGATCGCACCATCACGGATGCCTCGGAACTGACCGCGGCTGTCCGTGAGCAGGCTGCCGGAGCCACCGTCAAGGTGACGTTCCTGCGGGACGGCAAGCAGCAAGCAGTCGATGTGAAGCTGGATGCCGCCTCAGTCGGCGGCTAACCGAGTACATCCTCCTCTCCCCGGTTGAAGAATAAAGGCTGCGGTTTCACGGTAACTACCGTGGAACCGCAGCCTTCGTTAAACCCCGTCCTTGGGCGCTTGCGAGCGTCAATTTTCGCCATATTGTAGCCTCACGGTGGGCGTGCATTTCCGGCCGGTGCAAGCGGGGCATTAGGCTCGGAGGTGCTCTAGTAACCCATGCAGCGATTGAAGGGCCACGTGGCACAGTCAGCACTAAACATCATTGTTCTCATCAAGCATGTTCCGGACGCGCAATTTGACCGGCGGCTAGCCGAAGATTCACACCGGATGGACCGCTCGGAGAGCATCCTTTCGGAGCTGGATGAATATGCTCTGGAGGCCGCGCTGGCGCTCAGTGAACAGCACGGGGGCAAGAACTCTGAGAATACTGTTACCGCAGTCACCGTGGGCCCTCCCGCTGCCGTCGCGGCGGTAAAGAAAGCGCTGCAAATAGGCGCCACAGCCGGGGTTCATCTCTCGGACGAGGCTCTGGCCGGCTCTGACGCTGCTGCAACATCGGCAGCAATTGCGGTGTTGATCCAGCATCTGGGTACGCAGACTCCGGTGGACCTGGTCCTCACTGGAATGGCGTCTACCGACGGGGAAACGTCCCTGGTTCCGGCACAGCTGGCCGCCCGGCTGGGGCTGGCACAGTTGACGCAGGTTTCAGCGCTTTCCCTGAGCGAGGATGGCGCCACACTGATGGCCCGTCGCGATGGAGATACCGAAACGCTTGAACTTCAGGCAAGTCTGCCGGCTGTAGTGTCCGTGACGGATCAGATTAACGAACCGCGCTACCCCAACTTCAAGGGCATCCTGGCCGCCAAGAAGAAGAAGGTGACCACCCTGACCCTGGCTGACCTTGGCTTGGACCCCGCGCTGGTGGGCGCCTCCGGTTCATGGACGGAAGTTCTTGACGCTGCGCCCCGGCCTGCCCGCGCCGCTGGAACCATCGTTTCGGATACCGGTGACGCCGGTATCCAACTGGTTGATTTCCTGGCTGCCCAGAAACTGCTCTAGTCCTCGAAAGGACGCTGACAATGGCTACGATTCTTCTCTTTCTTGACCGCACCGGTACGGCTGCGGGATCCCCACTGAGCAAGGTCAGCGAGGAACTCTTGACACTCGCCCATACCGCCGGCGAGCCCGTGGTGGCCCTGGCTGGCCCTAGCGACGATTCACTCCTTGAACAGCTGGGGCGTCACGGTGTGTCGCGGGTCCTGGTGAGCGAACAGCCGGAACTCAATGACTACTTGCTAGCGCCGAAGGCAGATTTTCTAGCTCACATGGTCATATCCACTGGGGCGTGTGCGGTGTTGTTGGAAAACTCGGCAGACGGTAAGGATCTGGCGGGGCGGCTCGGGATTGCCTTGTCGGCTGGCGTCATCACGGATGTGGTGGGTCTGGACTCGGAGCTGGTGGCCGAGAAGTCAGTGCTGGCGGGTGAGTACAACGTGCGGGCCCGCGTCACCACGGCCACCGCCATCCTGACTGTCAAGGCGAACATCGTTGACGTTGTAGCGGCGGAAACTCCGGTGACGGCAGCGGTAGAGACCGTCGAGGTCCCCTTTGACGCTGCCAGCCAGCAGGTGCGTATTGTGCAGCGTAGCCCGCGGGCGGTCTCTGGGCGGCCGGCGCTGGAAGACGCTCGGGTGGTGGTGGCAGGTGGCCGCGGGCTGGACGGGGACTTTGGCCCCGTTGAACAGCTTGCCGACGCCTTGGGTGCAGCGGTGGGGGCCTCCCGAGCAGCCACGGATGCGGGATGGATTGACCACGCGTTTCAGGTAGGGCAAACCGGCAAAACCGTCTCGCCGCAGCTTTACATTTCGGTAGGGATTTCCGGGGCTATTCAACAAAAAGCCGGGATGCAAACCTCCAAGGTCATTGTTGCCATTAACAATGACGAGGATTCACCCGTGTTTGAAATCGCTGACTTTGGGATTGTGGGAGATCTATTCGAGGTGCTGCCGCAGGCTACGGCGGAAATTCTGCGTCGCAGGGCCTGAGGAGGACGGGGAGACTCCGCTAGCTGGGGAAGCGCCGCTTGCCGGTGGCAATGAGTACCTCGGCGGCCACGTGGGTGTGATCCAGTGTGCTGAGGAAATCCTGGCGCACCCGCTCAACAGCGGCCGGTTCCGTGGGCAACATTCCGGCCACGAGGGAGCCAAGCACAAACTGCCATGCTGAATTCTGGGTGACTTCGATGCTCACGGCAGTAGATTGCACTCGAATATCGCGCAGCCCCAACCCTTTCAACCACGCTGCCAGGGACTCGGGTGTGCCTATGGCATCAATGTTGGCCATGACGGCGGGATTGACGGTTCCGGCCCGGTAACCCTCCCGCTTGACAGCTGCCAGCGCCAACCGGGTGATCTCCATGAAGGGACGACCATGCCAAGTGCTCAGCGCCAGAGTGCCGCCGGGCCGTAGTTTGTTCACCAATGCCTGAGCGCCAGCGTTCATCTGAGGAAAGAAGAACACTCCGAAACAGCACAGAGCGGCGTCGTAAGCGTAGTCGCGAGAAAAGCTCACCACGTCACTGGCGTGGAAAGAAAGCTGCGGCAGATCCGGTGCCGCGGCGCGGGCCACGTCCAGCATCCCCTCTGCCAGGTCAACGCCGTCTACCTTGCCTTGCGGGCCCACTTGATGCGCGGCAGGAGTGGCGCTGGTACCGGTGCCACAGCAAGCGTCCAGGACGGCGTCGTTCTTCTTTAGCCCCGCGGCGTCCACCACTTGCTGGGCCAACGGGGCCCACAATTGCTCCGTCCAGGAGCTAAATCCCGAGGCCAGAGTGGAAAAGTCCGGCGATGGCTCGGTAGTCACGGCTTGCGGCCGGTAGCTATCAGCGTGTCCGAGTTCATGGCCACGCGGGATCCTACGGACCTGATGAACTTCTTTCTCACGCGCGAAATGGCCTCCGGGTCCCGCGGCAGCAGTGTCCGCCAGCCGCTACCCATCACCAAAGTCCACGCCATCGAATCGTCCACCACCAGGGTGCGCGGCTCCGAGCGCACGCTCACGTCCACCAACCCCCGCGCACGGAGCCAAGTCTCGAGTTTTTCAGCGCTATCTACGGCTGCCATGTTCAGGTTGGGCAATGGCTGCACGCCGGCAAGTCGCGGCCGCTCAGTGGTGGCAGCTTCTAGAATTCGCTCAGCAAACGGTTCCAGGGCACCATGCTGCCATGTACTGGTGGCAAAGGTGCCACCCGGGGCAAGCAGCGATACGAGGTGTTCCACGCCCGCCGTCATCTGATCAAAAAAGAACATGCTGTAGGAACACAACACCGCGTCAAAGGGGCGGTAACTCTCCCATGTGGTCACGTCCGCTTCGGTGAACGTGATGTTCAACCGGCGTTCCTGGGCCGCTCTGGCCGCTGCTAGGCGGAGCAAGCCGGTGGAGAGATCCACCGCATCGACGCAGCCCTCGCTCCCCACTGCATCTGCGGCGGGGAAGGTAGCCGCACCGCTGCCGGAGCATGCGTCCAGAACAAATTGGCCGGGTTTGAGGGCCGCGGCTTCTACCACGCTCTGTGCTACCGGACCCCAGAGGTTATCGCTCCATGCCTCAAATTCGAGGGCACCGTCGGTGAAGGCTAGACCAGGATCGCGGGTAGACATAGGTAGTGACAACTTTCAGGGAGTTGAGGTGGTGTCGGGAGCCAACTGGGCACCGGCAAAATTGTTTTGACGCCAAGCCTCGTAGACGGCGATCGAGGCAGAATTGGCCAAGTTGAGAGAGCGCAGACTGGGCAGCATCGGTAGCCGAACACGAGCCGTCACATGGCTGTCTGTTTTCAGCGACGCTGGCAAGCCAACTGATTCGGGCCCAAAGAGAAGAACATCCCCGCTGCGGTAGGCAATATCCGTGTGGTTCTTGTCGCCGTCAGAGGTGAATGCGTACACACGTTCAGGTTTCAGTGCAGCCCAAGCATCGTCCAGGGAATCGTGCACGTGCAGGACGGCTAGATCATGGTAATCAAGCCCAGCCCGGCGCAACTTGGAATCCTCCAACGAGAAGCCGAGGGGCTTCACCAGGTGCAGTTCTGCTCCCGTGATGGCAGCCAACCGAATGGCGTTGCCGGTATTGCCGGGGATTTCGGGCGTATAAAAGAG
>JABBNV010000123.1:0-4999 GCA_019352125.1 Acidobacteriota bacterium
GTTCCAGTAGTAACCCACAGCGTCATACCCCCGGGTGGTACCTGAACGTTCCATTCGGGGAAGGCTGCAGCCAGTTCTTTAGCCAGATGATCCCTGCCGGCTTTTAGAGTCGACGAGCGGTAAGATACGACGGCGTGAATACCCTGCAAAACGGCTGTGGCTACCAGCTGCTCCAATAGGGGTGTGCCAAGATCGAAGGCTGGGCGTACCTGGCTGATTCTGGCCAGTACCGTTCGGGGGGCCCGGATCCAGCCCACGCGCAGCCCACCCCACGCTATTTTGCCCAAAGACCCTACGGTGACAATGTTCGCTCCGGCGGGTGCCATGGCAGCAAACGGCGGCATGGGTCCCCGGTCAAGATCCAGCCATGCTGTGGTTTCGTCCACAATCATGGCGGTTCCTTCCCTCGCGGCCATACCCGCCAGTCTGCTCCGGTCCTCGACGCTCATAGAGGCACCCGTAGGATTATGGAAGTCTGGCATCAGGTAGGCAAGTGACGGTGCCGTCCGGCGCATGACCTGGTCCGCCGTCGTGAGATCCCAGCCGTTGGTGGCTGAAACCGGAAAAGATACGATGCGCGCACCGGCTGAGGCGAAAGTGTCCAGAGCATGCGGGTAACTGGGCTGCTCAACCAGCACGCGTTCGCCGGGGGAGTGCAACGCATGGGTGATCAGGCTGAGCGCGTGCTGGGCGCCGGTGGTCACCATGACTTGATCCGGATCCGTGGGCAAGCCGCGTTGGGTGTAATGCTCCGCAATGGCGTCGCGCAGCTCAATAAGCCCTACCATGTCGAAACCGTGATGCCCCAGGTATTGCGGCATCAATGCCGCGGCGCTCGTGTAGTACTGGGCCAGACCTGGATACGCCGGAACTGTGGCCTTGGTGAGGTCGAGCGGGAATTCCGTGACATGTGCCCTTTCCACCGTCCCACGGGAGCCAAAAGGTAGTGCAAGCGTGCTGCCGGAGCCGCGGACGCTGTCCAAATAGCCGTCCGCTCGAAGCTTGGCATAGGCGGCAGCCACAGTTGTTCTACTCACACCAAGGGCGTTACCAAGTTCCCGTTCGGCCGGCAATCGGGTACCCGTCCCCAGGCGCCCGTCTAGCAGCAGCACCCGGATTCGATCAGCCAAAGCGTGATACGCGGGGGAGTTTCCCCGCCAATCGCCAAGTTCAAGAGAAAGCCGGCGTGCGGTGATGGCAGCAGTCATAAGTCCACTTTAGTCATATTGGAGCTGTTAGGGCAGGCCAATTATGCTCATGATGGTTGTTATGCCGGTACTAACACAGGCTGTTGAAACCTAAGGAGTCTCCCGCAGATGTACAGAGTTTTGTCGGCCCCACAGTTGGGATGGCGCCTGGCCAGGCTTGGCGTTGGGCTGTTCGCCTACGGTTGGGCCATAGCGCTAATGGTGCGTGGAAGTATTGGACTGTCTCCGTGGGATGTTTTCGGGCAGGGCATAGCCAAGACAACGCACATTAGTTTTGGAACGGCAACCATTGTGATCAGTTTTGTGGTGCTGCTGTTCTGGATTCCCCTACGCCAGCGGCCCGGTATTGGCACTCTGGCAAATGCAGTGTGCATCGGTCTGTTTGTGGACCTGGGGCTCTCCGTACTCCCCGCTGAGGCCGATTTGTGGGTGCGCGTCCCTGAATTTGCTCTGGGCTTGGTGCTATTGGCGTTTGCCACGGCACTGTACATTGGCGCTGGCCTGGGACCTGGCCCCAGGGACGGACTAATGACCGGCTTGGTCCGGCGAACGCACCGGCCAGTATGGCTCATCCGTACGGGCCTTGAGGCTTCAGTAGTGGTGATTGGGTTTGTGCTAGGCGGTGATGTAGGCGTGGGAACCGTGGTTTTTGCCGTGGGGGTCGGGCCGCTGACGCAAATTGCCTTGCGATGGCTGCGGGTGGACCTTCACGCACAGCATTCCGTGCGTCGTCAGGCCATCCCGATTGTAGACGGCGCGCCGGTACCGCCAGTGACGCAGGTCAGTGAATCTGCATAAAGACGCAGATCTCGAACGACGCCGTCACCGCTGTCTCGGGGGCCAGCTCCGCGAGTGCTTTGGTGGTTTCAGCGGAGCGCTCGTGGTGCCCCGCGGGGCCCATGAGCGCCAGCTGGCTGACCTGTCCCGGAGTTAGCGGCATGGCGAATTCAACCATGGTGGACTCTGTGATGGTGAAATGGGTGGCCAGACTATCTATCAGGGCTTGGTGCTTGTTTTCCTGGTGGTTCAGTAAACCGGCCGCGGCTGCCACCTCGGCCAGGTGAGCCGCGGTCGGTACAACCACAACCAGATGCCCACCCGGAACCAGTATTCGAGCAAATTCGGCTGGGTTGCGGGGCGCAAACACCACCATCACCGTGTCAACGCTGTTGGCGGCCACTGGTAGTGGGCGCCACACATCCCACACTAGATTGAGGGTATTGGGGTTGAGCCGAGCAGCCTTGCGTAGTGCGAATTTGGAAATATCCAGCCCAATGGACTCGTAACTGGTCTTCTCCACAACGCGGTGAAGGTACGCCCCGGTGCCGGTACCGGCGTCCAGCACTGTACCTGTTGGAGGCGTCAGCAATCGCACGGTTTGTGACATTGCGTCCATCAAGGGGGCGTAGTGGCCAGCGTCCAGAAAATCCTGCCTGGCTGCAACCATTTCACCACTGTCCGGGGTGAAATTCGTTCCATGCCCGGTGAGGAAGTTAACGTAGCCCTGCTTCGCTACGTCAAAAGCATGTCCGTTGGCACTGCAAAGCGCCGCCGAACTCTGATCTTGAGGATTAAAGTCGGCGGCGCAATGTGGGCAAATCAGAGTTTTCAGAGTCCCGGGACGCATCCTCATATCTTAGTGCGATCCCGCTTTGGTGGGCCGCCGGGACTGGGGACTAGGCTGAATACTGTGAAATCTGAACAACTGCCTCTGATTATTAGCGTATCTGCACCTACTATTTCTCCGAAGGGCGACAACGTGGTTGCCGCTGTGAGCAGGCCGGACTTCGACGGCGATTGTTACGTGGGGCAGTTGGTATCTGTTCCGCTGGCCGGTGGACGGATGCGGCGCCTAACCCGTGGACACGCGGACGCCCATCCAGTATTTTCCCCGGACGGCACGCTGCTGGCGTTCTTGCGCACAGCTCCAGAGGGCAAACCTCAGCTACATGTTGTGAATATTGAGGTGGGGGAGCCCCTGCAACTCACCGACGCCCCGCTGGGCGTATCCAGCATGAGTTGGGCCCCGGATTCACGGACCCTGGTGTATTCGGCTCGCGTCCCCGAAGAGGGGCGCTACGGCTCCGTGGATGGCGTTGGCCCCGGTGCGGAGGACGCGCGGCTCATTAGCACTTATCAGTACCGGATGAATGGGGCGGGATACACACGGGATAAGTATTCACAACTGTTTCTTGTCACGGCGCCGGATCTGGACGGCGAGCCAATGGTGGCGCCGGTGGGCCGGGCCAAGAAGTCCGCAGAAGCCCGTGGGGAGAAGTTTGATCCCTACCCGAAGTCCCAGCAGCTTACTCACGACGACGCTGATCACGGAGGCGCACATTTCAGCGCGGACGGTGCCCGGGTGTTGTTCACAGCGGGGCTGCAAGAGGCGGCAGATACGGAGCTGGTGGAAAACCTGTATTCCATCACGCTGGATGGCAAGACGACGGTTTGCTTGACCAACCTGGAGCCTGATTCTGCACTGAGTGTCACCACGGGGACGGAATCCGCGGACGGAAAGTGGCTGTTTTATATTGCGGCGGATTCGTCCGCGAGCCGCCGGGACTTTGTGGCAGCGCAGCACGGGATTTACGTGGCGCCCATTGATTCACTGACAAGCGTCAAACGGCTCACCGGTTCAGATCAAGACTTTACCGAAACTCAAGAGCTAACGCTGATGGGCGACGACGGCGTGCTCGCCATTGATCGGCACCGAGGGGAACGGCGTGTTGTGCGCGCTACCGCAACGGGTGAGGTGACTGTGCTGACCTCTGGCCCACGCCAGGTGACGGGGGTTGCCGTGAGCAAAGATGGGTTGATTGTGAGCTATCAGGACTCGCAAACCTTTGGCGATTTGGGCTTGCTTACGGACGGCGAACTCACCCCGTTGACGGACTTGTCTCAGAAGTTCCGCGCACGTGCGGGAGTCATTCAACCCGTGGAGCGTGAATACGCGGGATCAGATGGGTACCCGGTGCACGGATGGGTCCTCTCGCCTGAGGGGCCGGGGCCGCATCCGGTGCTCCTCAATATTCATGGCGGCCCCTTTGCCGATTACGGCTGGGGACTGTTCGATGAGGCGCAGGTGTATGCGGCGGCAGGTTACGCCGTGGTGATGTGCAACCCGCGCGGTGCAGCCGGCTACGGATATGAACACGGGAGGGTCATCAAGGAAGCGATGGGAACAGTGGACCTTGCCGACGTCCTGACCTTCTTGGAAGGCGCGCAGCGGGAGTTCGCGGAGCTGGATGAAACTCGCGTTGGCATTATGGGCGGCTCCTATGGTGGCTACCTCACAGCCTGGACTATTGCCCACGACCACCGGTTTGTTGCGGCCATTGTGGAGCGGGGCTTCCTGGATCCGGAGAGCTTTGTTGGCAGCTCAGACATTGGCTGGTTCTTTTCCAGCGAATATGCGGGTAATTCCGCTGAGCAACGCGTTACGCAGAGCCCGATGGCGGTAGTGGGCAACGTAAAGACGCCGACGCTGGTGATCCATTCGGAACAGGATCTGCGCTGCCCGATAGAACAAGGCCAGCGCTACTACACGGCCCTCAAGCAGCAGGGCGTAGACACGGAATTGCTTGTTTTCCCTGGCGAAAGCCACGAACTGTCCCGTGCAGGGACCCCGCACCACCGGAAACAACGGTTTGATGAAATTCTTTCCTGGTGGGCACGTTACCTCCCGTCGGCTTCGAACAAGGCGGGCTAGAAGCCGAGCTCTCGCTGGGCCTTGTCAATGGTTGGCTGGGCCCAGTGACGTTCGTACTCAGCGTTGCTGCTCAGTGAAC
>JABBNV010000123.1:5009-7912 GCA_019352125.1 Acidobacteriota bacterium
CGTGACCGCCTTGTCCAGGTAAATAGTGCCGGACAAGTGGTCAGTTTCGTGTTGGACTATGCGTGCCTGCCAGCCAGTGAATCCCCGCTGTTGCGCAACACCCGATACGTCCAGATACGTCAACTGCACGGCTGCTGCGCGGTGAACCACTGCCTGCCAACCGGTAACGGATAAGCAGCCTTCGTAGAAGGAAGCTACGTCTGAACCGATAGAGGTATAGCTGGGGTTGAGGATGGCAAAGAATTCAAGCGGCTCCCGTTGGCGCACCTGGGTCAGATTCTCCGGTAGCTCGTGTTGATCTTCCAGAACGGCCAGTTGCAAGGGGATACCCAACTGGGGTGCTGCGAGGCCGACTCCCGGAGCCGCATGCATTACTTGGCGCATGAGCGTCACCAAGGCCTGTAACTCCGTGTCCGGAATCTGACCGTCAAACGCCACCGCGGGCTGCCGCAGTGCGGGGTGGCCAGCCTGCACAATGGGCGGCAAGCTATCAAAGTCCAGCAGTTGACGGACCAAAGCGGCAATCTGTTCAGGGCTGGTGTCCATCCGAAAAGCTTAACGTCTGGGCAAAAAAAGCAGTAGCTGGGCTTGCTAGCGGCCAAAACTATGCCACCATCAAACCCAGCTACTGCTCTTACTCTGGTGCCGCCGTCGAGCGTCCTGGTGTTGGATGCCCTAATGCTGTGGAGCCGGAGGCTGGAGCCAAACCTAGCCGCCGCACTACCTCTGCGGCTTCCTCGGCAGGGGACCTTCCCACATCCACCACAATGGTATTTTCATCGTCGCCCGGAGGTTCCAGGGTGGCGATCTGCGAGTCCAACAACGTAGCAGGCATGAAGTGATCCATCCGCGCAGTGAGCCGTTGCTGGATCTGCTGCTTGGAGCCAGCCAAGTGAACGAACACTACGTTCTTCTCCCGCAGCCGGTCGCGATACGACTTCTTCAGTGCGGAACACGTGATGATCCCGGGGATCCCAGCCATAGTGTGTTCCACGATCCATGAAGAGATGGTGTCCAACCAGGGCCAACGGTCCTCGTCAGTGAGGGGGATCCCGGCGGCCATCTTATCCACGTTCTCTTGTGGATGGAGGTCATCGCCTTCCTCCAAATCCCAGCCCAACTGGCCCGCTAATATACCGGCGACCGTTGACTTTCCGGATCCAGAGACGCCCATGATCACCAGGACCGGTTGCTGAATATCTTCCGGTGCAACATGGGTCATGCGATGATCACCGACAAGATCATGACGAGCGCAAAGCCCACTACAGAAATCAAAGTTTCCATGACGGACCAGGTCTTGAATGTTTGGCCAACAGTGAGCCCAAAGAGCTCCTTCACCAGCCAGAATCCAGCGTCGTTCACATGTGACAGGAACAAGGAACCGCAGCCAACAGCCAAGGCCAGCAGGGCAGCGTGTGAGGGGGAGAGAGACGATGCCAGCGGAGCAACGATGCCGGCAGCCGTTACCGTGGCAACTGTGGCGGAACCGGTAGCAAGGCGCATGGCCACAGCAATCAGGAAGCCCAACACGAGCACTGAGATGTTGGCGCCTGTAGCCCATTTGGCTACTGAGTCACCAACGCCTGCACCGATCAGCGTCTGCTTGAAACCGCCACCTGCACCCACAATGAGGATGACGGCGGCAATCGGGCCAACCGAGGCGCCGATTTTGGAACTGATCTTGGTCCCAGTGAACCCCACGGCGTAGCCGAAGGTCACCAGCGCCAGAAGAACGGCCAAGATCATGGCTACCAAGGGCTCGCCAATGAAATCGAAGAAGACACGCACACCAGTCGGGTGCTTTGCGTCTGGCTGAAGAATGTCCACGGCGGCCTTGAGCAGCATCAGGACTACGGGGAAAATGATGGTCAGCAAGGTGATGAGGAATGAAGGCTGACGTTTTGCGTCGGGATCTGCGGTGGCCTGTTCGGTATCCACACCGCCAGCGAGCTTAGGCGCGCTGACCGGAACCCAACGAGCAGCCCAGATGCCGAATAGCGGACCAGAGATAATGACGGTGGGTATGGCCACTAACAAGCCCAAGGCCAAGGTGAGGCCAAGCGGGGCGTTCAGGGCAGAAATAGCTACCAGCGGGCCCGGGTGGGGAGGAATCAAACCGTGCAGCACGGACAATCCAGCCAGGGCGGGGATGGCAACACGCATGAGCTTCATGTGCGAGCGCTGGGCAACCAGTACCACTACGGGCAGCAGCAGCACCAAGCCGATTTCGAAGAACATTGGGAGACCAATAATGACTGCTACAAGAGCCATAGCCCACGGCAGCACCTTGTTTGAGACCTTGCTCAACAGGGTGTCAACCACGCGGTTTGCTCCGCCGGAATCAGCAAGCAACTTGCCCAGCATGGCACCCAGAGCAATCAGCAAGCCCACCTCTTGGAGGGTGGCGCCTACGCCGACTTCGAAGTTGCTGATGACCTTGCTCAGGTCAACGCCGGACGCCAGGCCAACGAATGCCGAGCCCAGAATCAAAGAGAGGAACGGGTGAAGCTTGAACTTGACGATCAGCAACACGATGAGCGCAATGCCCACGGCCGCCACAACAACCAGCTGAGTATCGTGGCCGTCCCACGGCTTCGCTGCAGCGGGAAGGAGGAGAGAATTCATAACCATCCTTGTATTTGAACCGACCTAGCATCTGCGCATAGGCCTCTAGAAGTAGACGTGACAAAGGCTACACAATAAGTATGATTTATCAAACCTCGGCTTTTGGCTAGAGTTCACTTCAACAATGTTTGCGTCTCTAGAGAAGAGAGTTCATGAAAGCCCACACCTACCGACACGCAACCGTTGTGGACGCGTTGGGGCTGGCGATTACGTCGGAGGAGTTGCAGTCAGGGACGGTGTTGCGCGCTGAGGAACTGGTGGCGGAGTTTGGTGTTTCG
>JABBNV010000124.1:0-5315 GCA_019352125.1 Acidobacteriota bacterium
GCTCTTCCGATCTTCCCCTAGAGCAGAAATAAATCAACCCGTGGTGAAGCCCGCCGCACGCCGGCAGTTTGTAGTGGCACGTAAATTTACGAGGTTTTTGCCCGCCGTCGCATCCTAAAGATGGAAATGGCGCAGCAACACACAATCTTAGCATGGATACAACACAAGGCCCGCCCCCACTAAGTGGGGACGGGCCTTGTGAGCCAGACCTTGGTTAACCTAGATAGGTTTACTTGGCCTTCTCAAGGACCTCAACCAAACGCCACCGCTTGGTAGCGGACAGCGGGCGGGTCTCGCTGATCAGAACCAAGTCGCCAATTCCGGCGTCGTTCTTCTCATCATGAGCCTTGACCTTGCTGGTGCTCCGGATGACCTTGCCATACAGAGCGTGCTTCTTGCGGTCTTCGACCTCAACAACGATGGTCTTTTCCATCTTGTCGGAGACGACGTATCCGCGAAGCGTCTTACGGTAGCCGCGCTGGCTAGCTTCTTCAGCCACTGCTACTTCCTTCTTTTCGGCGCTCATTTAGCGTCCTCCTCAGACTTCTCAGCCTTCTTGGAGGCCTTCTTGGCATCCTTATCGGCCTTCTTGTCAGCCTTTGCCTCTACAGGCGCAGCTGCTACGGCCGGGCGAATGCCCAACTCGCGCTCACGTAGCACCGTGTAAATACGGGCGATGTCGCGCTTGACTACACGCAGACGGCCGTGGCTTTCCAGCTGACCAGTGGCTGACTGGAAACGCAGGTTGAAGAGTTCCTCCTTAGCCTTACGGAGTTCTTCGACCAAACGGTCGTTATCAAACCCGTCCAGCTGTGCAGGTGCCAGTTCTTTGGATCCAACTGCCATTTCTACTCACCACCTTCGCGACGCACGATGCGTGCCTTCAACGGCAGCTTATGGATCGCCAGGCGCAATGCCTCGCGAGCTACCTCTTCACTGACACCGGAGAGTTCAAAGAGAACCCGACCCGGCTTGACGTTTGAAACCCACCATTCCGGTGAACCCTTACCGGAACCCATACGGGTTTCGGCAGGCTTCTTGGTGATAGGACGGTCCGGGTAGATGTTGATCCAGACTTTACCGCCACGCTTGATGTGACGGGTCATGGCGATACGTGCAGATTCAATCTGACGGTTCGTCACATAAGCCGGAGTCAGCGCCTGGATGCCCCACTCACCGAAGGACACCGTGGTGCCACCGGTAGCCTGGCCAGTACGGCCAGGGTGGTGCTGCTTGCGGAACTTTACTCGACGTGGGATCAGCATTTAAGCCTGTCCTCCTTCTGCGGCCGGAGCGCTGGCCTCGGCAGCAGCCGGAGCCTGTGCAGCGGCAGGTGCCTCTGTACGACGACGGTCGCCACCGCGAGGTGCGCGGGGTCCACGGTCGCCTTCGCCTTCACGACGAGGCGCGCGACCACGAGAGGGAGCAGCAGCTGCCTGAGCAGCCAGTTCCTTGCTCGTGACGTCACCCTTGTAGATCCAGACCTTGACACCAATGCGGCCAAATACGGTCTTGGCTTCGAAGAAGCCGTAATCGATGTTGGCACGCAGGGTGTGCAGGGGCACACGACCTTCGCGGTAGAACTCGGTGCGAGACATTTCTGCTCCACCCAAGCGGCCAGCACACGCAACACGGATACCCTTGACGGTGCCCGTACGCTGTGCGGACTGCATTGCCTTCTTCATCGCGCGGCGGAATGCCACACGTGAAGTCAGCTGCTCTGCGATGCCCTGTGCTACCAACTGAGCATCAGCTTCGGGGTTCTTGACCTCGAGGATGTTCAGCTGCACCTGCTTGCTGGTCAGCTTCTCCAGCTCGCCGCGGATGCGGTCTGCTTCGGCGCCGCGACGGCCGATCACGATACCCGGACGAGCCGTGTGGATATCCACACGAACACGATCGCGGGTGCGCTCGATCTCAACCTTGGAAATGCCGGCACGCTCCATGCCCGTAGACATGAGTTCGCGGATCTTGATGTCCTCGCGGACAAAATCCTTGTAGCGCTGACCGGGCTTGTTGCTGTCCGCGAACCAATGTGAAACATGGTCCGTGGTAATACCGAGACGGAAC
Organism: Acidobacteriota bacterium; assembly: GCA_019352125.1. Lineage (GTDB taxonomy): Bacteria > Actinomycetota > Actinomycetes > Actinomycetales > Micrococcaceae > JABBNV01. The sequence goes on from JABBNV010000124.1 coordinate 2,071, forward strand.
CCGTGCGGGTTTACTTTCTGTCCCACTTAGCGAGCCTCCTCTTTCTCGGGAGTCGCAACTACCACAGTGATGTGGCTGGTGCGCTTCTTGATCTGGAACGCGCGACCCTGTGCTCGCGGCTGGAACCGCTTCATCGTGGGGCCTTCATCAACGAATGCTTCGCTGATGTACAGATCGCCTTCATCAAAGGCGACACTGTCGCGGTCGGCCAGCACGCGGGCGTTAGCCATCGCGGACTGGACTACCTTGAAAACCGGCTCCGAAGCTGCCTGGGGGGCAAACTTCAGAATCGCCAATGCCTCATTCGCCGCTTTGCCACGAATCAGGTTGACGACGCGCCGGGCCTTCATAGGCGTTACGCGAATATGACGCGCAATTGCCTTGGCTTCCATTGCTATCCTTCTCTCGTCTTAGCCGTAAATGCAGGCGCCTAGCGGCGCTTGCCCTTACGGTCGTCCTTCACATGGCCGCGGAAAGTCCGCGTGGGGGCGAATTCGCCGAGCTTGTGCCCGACCATCGACTCGGTCACAAACACGGGGATGTGCTTGCGGCCATCGTGCACGGCAATCGTGTGTCCCAGCATGTCCGGGATGATCATCGAGCGGCGGGACCAGGTCTTAATTACATTCTTGGTTCCCTTGTCGTTTTCCCTAGCTACCTTCACAAAGAGGTGCTGGTCAACGAAAGGGCCCTTTTTCAGGCTGCGTGGCATGTCTGTCGGCTCCTATCGCTTGTTCTTGCCAGTACGACGGCGACGCACAATGAGTTTGTCGCTCTCTTTGTTCGGGCGGCGCGTACGGCCTTCGCGCTTACCGTTCGGGTTGACCGGGTGACGTCCACCGGAGGTCTTGCCTTCACCACCACCATGAGGGTGGTCAACCGGGTTCATAGCTACACCACGCACGGTGGGACGAATGCCCCTCCAGCGGTTACGGCCAGCCTTACCCCAGTTGATGTTGGACTGCTCAGCGTTGCCCACCTCGCCGACGGTTGCGCGGCAGCGCACGTCAACGTTGCGGATTTCACCGGAAGGCAAACGCAACTGTGCGAAGCGGCCTTCCTTGGCTACCAACTGAACCGAAGCACCAGCGGAGCGTGCCATCTTGGCGCCGCCACCTGGACGAAGCTCAACAGCGTGGATGGTTGTACCCACGGGGATGTTGCGCAACGGCAGGTTGTTGCCGGGCTTGATGTCAGCTGCGGGGCCAGCTTCTACGAAGTCACCCTGGTTCAGCTTGTTCGGAGCAATGATGTAACGCTTGGTGCCATCAACATAGTGCAGGAGCGCGATGCGTGCGGTGCGGTTGGGATCATATTCGATCTCAGCAACGCGAGCGTTTACGCCGTCCTTATCGTGGCGACGGAAGTCGATCAAGCGGTACTGGCGCTTGTGGCCACCACCCTTGTGACGCGTCGTGATGCGACCGGTGTTGTTACGGCCACCCTTTTTCGGGAGCGGACGGACCAGAGACTTCTCCGGCGTCGACCGCGTGATTTCTGCGAAGTCAGCAACGCTCGAGCCACGACGGCCCGGGGTTGTCGGCTTGTATTTACGGATTCCCATGTTTTATTCCTCGTTAAAGTGGTCTCCGCTTATGAAAGCGGACCGCCGAAGATGTCAATTGTGCCTTCCTTCAGGGTGACAATCGCACGCTTGGTAGCCTTGCGTTGCCCCCATCCGAAACGGGTACGCTTGCGCTTACCGGCACGGTTGATGGTGTTGATTGAGTCAACCTTGACGGAGAAAATCTTCTCCACGGCCAACTTAATCTCGGTCTTGTTTGAGCGGGGGTCAACCAAGAAGGTGTACTTACCTTCGTCGATCAGGCCGTAGCTCTTTTCCGAAACGACGGGTGCAAGCACTACGTCGCGCGGATCCTTGATAGTGGCGGCGCTCACTTGCCGTCCTCCTGTGCATCTTGTCCGATGGACTGAGCTGCCTCGCCACCGGCGGGAACAAAGCCAGCGGCCTTGGCTTCCTCAACCGTTGCGAACCAAACCTCGGCCACCGTGGCGTCGTACCAGCGTGAACCGGGCACGTGGTACTTCATCGAGTCCTTGTTGCCCTTGATGTCGCCCTGCGCAGCGTCAGCAGCAACGTCCTGAGCATCGTCCGCGTCAGCAGCACCGACGGCGAAAGCCTCGGTAGCAGCGTTGCCCGAAACGAAGGCATCGTATGCGGCCTTGGTGAACACAATGTCATCTGAAATCAGTACATCGTAGGTGTTCAACTGATCCGCATACAACACGTGGATTGCAGCGAGGTTACGCACTGACAGTGCAGCAACGTCGTTGGCACGCTCAATAACAACCAGCACGTTGTTGCGCTGAGTTACTGAAGTGATCGCGGCCAGTGCCTGCTTGGCGGACGGCTTAGTGCCGGAAACCAATTCAGCAACAACGTGAATGCGACCATTGCGAGCCCGGTCAGACAAAGCGCCGCGAAGAGCAGCAGCCTTCATCTTCTTGGGGGTGCGCTGGGAGTAGTCACGAGGTGTCGGGCCGTGGACAACGCCACCACCGGTCATGTGCGGGGCGCGGATGGAACCCTGACGGGCACGGCCGGTACCCTTCTGCTTGAACGGCTTGCGGCCGGCACCGGAAACTTCGGCGCGAGTCTTGGTCTTGTGCGTTCCCTGACGGGCTGCAGCGAGCTGAGCGACAACAACCTGGTGCAACAGTGGCACATTGGTCTGTACGTCGAAGATCTCTGCAGGCAGGTCTACGTTTAGCGTCTTAGTAGCCATTTGCTTAAGCTCCCTTCACGGCGGTGCGTACGAGGACGACCTGGCCGCGGGCACCGGGGACGGCACCCTTAATGAGCAGCAGCGACTTCTCGGCGTCCACAGCGTGAACCGTGAGGTTCAGCGTGGTGTGACGGACGGCACCCATGCGGCCGGCCATCTTCACACCCTTGAATACGCGGCTGGGGGTGGATGCTCCACCGATCGAGCCGGGCTTACGGTGGTTCTTGTGAGCACCGTGTGATGCACCAACACCGTGGAAGCCGTGGCGCTTCATAACACCGGCAAAGCCCTTACCCTTGGAGGTTCCAACGACGTCTACCTTTTGGCCGGCTTCGAAGATCTCGACAGAGAGCTCCTGGCCCAGCGTGTAGGTGTCAGCATCGCCGGTACGCAGCTCTACAACGTGGCGGCGAGGCGTAACGCCAGCCTTTTCGAAGTGGCCAGCCAAAGGCTTCGTGACCTTGCGGGGATCGATGGCGCCGTAACCAATTTGTACGG
>JABBNV010000124.1:5325-7887 GCA_019352125.1 Acidobacteriota bacterium
AGCTGCGTGACAACGTTGGAGTCGGCCTGGACAACGGTTACGGGAACGAGCTTGTTGTTCTCATCCCAAACCTGGGTCATGCCGAGCTTCGTGCCCAGGACGCCCTTAATGTTGCGGATCGCGGTCATAGTTTCTCAGCACCTCCCTACAGTTTGATTTCGATGTTCACATCGGCAGGCAGGTCGAGACGCATCAGCGAATCTACCGCCTTCGGTGTGGGGTCAATGATGTCGATCAGACGCTTGTGCGTGCGCATTTCAAAGTGCTCGCGGCTGTCCTTGTACTTGTGCGGCGAACGGATAACGCAGTACACGTTCTTCTCCGTGGGCAGCGGCACAGGGCCAACTACCGTAGCGCCTGCACGCGTGACCGTCTCAACGATCTTCCGGGCTGATACGTCAATGACCTCATGGTCATACGACTTCAGCCGGATGCGGATTTTTTGTCCCGCCATGGCAAGTGGCTCTCTCTCCTGGCAAAGTGCCTGTACAAATCAGTTTTCACTGCTCTGTCAGACAACACTGTTTACTTACTCTTTTCAGGCTGACGAATCAGCCCTTAACGGCGTCTATTGCGCCATCATCCGCATGAACTGAATCCGGAAAATACCGGGTTCCTCAATCCATCGAATCTCCGACCCCCGCGCTCGGGCGTGTCGCGTTTTGCAGCACACACATTCCCGCTCTTCAACGGTAGGTGGGTTATGTTTGGTCTTCAGCTTGGACCCTGGCATCGAGCATTATCTCGATCGGGACACGAAGAAGCGCTTGAACAACTCATCTAGTATGGCGGATATTTGCGCTGATTGCTAATCAACGTGTATTAGAGTGCGCTCAAGGCCACAGATTTACAGTCCCTGCGCAACCACCAGGAGCATAATTGTCCACCCAACCGTCCCCCGCCCTCGACGCCGATCTGCCCACCGCTCTCCGGCAGCCGCGTCTGCGGGTAGGCGGTGCCTGGGTGAGTTGGTTTGCACTGGCATGGCTTGGCATGTGGATAGCTCAGCTCACGCCCTTTCAGCTATTGTTGCCAGCCCAAATCCAAGAGGATCTTCACACTGACGATTGGGTTCAGAACGTGGTGAGTTTTGGCGTGGTGTCCGGGATTGCCGGCGCGGCAGCACTCATTGCCTATCCGGTGACCGGAGCACTTTCCGACCGGACAACATCTCGCTTTGGCCGCCGTCGTCCATGGATAGCGGGCGGCACGCTTGCCTTTGCCTTATCCCTAGTGTTGACCGGGACTGTGCACTCGATGGGCGCAATCGGGCTGGGCTGGGTATTGGCCAGCATTTCATTTTGTGTGGTCAGCGCTGCATTGACGGCGGCAATCTCGGATCAGGTCCCAGTGGATCAGCGCGGTTACGTTTCGGGTTGGATTTCCGCACCTCAAGCCATCGGCATTATTGCTGGGCTGGCGCTGGTCACGGTGCTGGGGCTAGGCGCGCTGGCTGGCTACGCCACCATTGCCGGACTGCTCCTGGTATTGATGATCCCGTTCCTACTGTTTGTCCCTGACCCGGTGCTGCCCCGCGGCCTAGTCCCTCCATTGACGCCTCGGCTCATGCTGGCTGGGCTGTGGGTTAGCCCACGGGCATACCCAAACTTTGGCTGGACCCTACTCAGCCGTATTCTGGTCAACCTGGGCAACGCTCTGGGAACTGGATTGTTGCTGTATTTCCTTGAATTCGGGCTCCATAGCGTGGATCCGGCAACGGATCTGATCCTGCTAACAGCCGTCTATATGGTGTTCGTGATCATCGCATCACTAACACTGGGAAAGCTGTCCGACAAGTTAGGCAATCGGGCCGTTTTTGTCTTCTTTTCGTCCGCGCTTCAGGCTGTGGCTGCGCTGGTCCTAGCGTTTGTTCCCCTCTACAGCGCCGCTCTGGTGGCTGCCGGACTGCTGGGGCTGGGGTATGGGTGTTTTCTAGCTGTGGATCAGGCACTGGCAACACAGGTCCTACCGTCCGCATTGTCCCGCGGAAAGGACCTGGGAATCATGAACATTGCGCTGACCGTGCCACAGGCCGTGGCCCCCCTACTGGGCGCTGCACTGGTGATCAGCACTGGAAGTTTCACCCTGCTCTTCGTGGCCTCGGGATTCTTCTCCCTCGCTGGCGCCGCCGCTGTAGCGCGCGTCCGCCTCCCCTAGCCAGCCCTAGTCGTCCTTTTTGGAGCGACGAATGCTCTGGTAACGCTCGATCTCACGGCGGAGGTTCTTCCGTAATGCAAAAACGCCCCCAACAACCGCCACAGCGATGATGAAGAAAATTAGCCAGCCCATTAGTTCGCCCTCTCCTGTGCTTGCGACTCTACCAGCGGATGCTCGGGGTATTTATCCAAGGGCAAGTAGGACCAAGAGCACAGCGGGGTCCACCAACGCCCAGATCTGAAGCGACGGATCCCCCGTGACGATGACGCTAAGTGACGTTACCGACAGAAGGAGCGCTCCTGCACCCACGTGCCATTTGCCCGGGCGAGATTCCCCTCTGAGGTAATGCGCCGCAGCCAACACTGCAGCTCCAGCAACGAAGCACTGGGCGAGCCAGAAGGGATC
>JABBNV010000125.1:0-2233 GCA_019352125.1 Acidobacteriota bacterium
AGCTACCTCGGCGAGCGGTTGGGGCGTGAGGCTATAGAACCGCTTCTGCCCCTGCGCCCGCATGGATACCAGACCGGCTTCGCGGAGCACTCTCAAGTGCTTGGACACGGTGGGCTGGCTGCCGTGTAGTTCCTCCACCAAGGTCCCCACTGCCTTGTCCCCCGCGGCCAAAGACACCAAAATATCCCGCCGGGTTTCGTCCGCTATGACAGCGAAAACGTCGTCGATCACCATTGAACAACCATAGCGACATATACGCGCGTTGGCATCTATTGCTTGTCAGTCGAAGTATGGGTCCAGACCATAGAGGGGAAACAGTTCCTTGCGGGTAGCCATGATGGCGCGGTCAACGGCGTCCGCTGGGTTGTACCCAACCTCCCACGAGCGCCACCACGTATCCACGTCCTCCCCCATATATTCCGGTGCCACCTCCTGGTAGCGCTCCGCCACGTAATCGCGCCACAGCGCAGGCGTGGGAGTCCTGAGGGGAATGGGCGCCCCGGAGGCAATGGCTATCAGATGACTCCACACGCGAGGTACCACTGAACACACGTTGTAGCCCCCGCCACCGGTGGCCAGCCAACGGCCGCCCGCACATTTGGCAGCCAGCCGGGAGATCGTCAACGCGGCCTCACGCTGAGCGTCCACCGAAGTTTTCAGATCCGTCAGCGGATCAAGCCGATGCGAATCGCACCCATGCTGGGAAACGATCACGTCCGGTTCAAATCCGGCAACCAGTGCCGGCACCACTGCGTGGAAGGCTCGCAACCAGCCAGCATCTGAGGTTCCGGCAGGCAGGGCAATATTCACGGCACTCCCCAGTGCGGAGCTACCCCCGATCTCCTGTGGAAAACCGGTCCCCGGGAACAGCGTCAGGCCGGATTCGTGCATGGAGATGGTGAGGACCCGTGGGTCATCCCAAAAAATGTTCTGCGTTCCATCCCCGTGGTGCGCGTCAATGTCAATGTAGGCCACCCGAGAAACGCCGCCATCCAACAACCGGGCAATGGCAACAGCGGCATCGTTATAGATGCAGAATCCACTGGCTTTCTCCCTCGAGGCATGGTGCATTCCACCGCCAAAGTTCACAGCGTGAGTCGCAGCGCCGGCCAGTAGGGCATCTGCAGCCAACCAGGATCCCCCCGCCAGGCGGGCAGCCGCCTCATGCATCCCGGCGAAGGCTGGGTCATCATCCGTGCCTAGGCCCCGCGTCGAGTCAGCCTGGTCTGGGTTACTGCTCGCGTGGCGCACCGCCTGAACGTACTCCGGGCTATGGACGATTTCCAGTTGGGCATCGCTGGCCACAAATGGCGCCTCCACACTGACGCGCGGACGGTCAAAGAGCCCCAGTTCCGCGGCTAATTTTGCGGTCAGATCCAGCCGCGCCGGCGCCATGGGATGCCCCTCGCCAAAATTGTAGGCAGTCATGGCTGGATCCCAGATCACTGTGGTGGGAACTGGTGCGGCCGGGGTGCTGGCTATGGTGGACATCACTCACAGGCTATCGAATGGGAAGCCAAGGAGCGCTATTACTGGCACAATTGACCTTCGGTACGTCAACCCGCCCCGGCAGGTTGCCCCTGCGTCTGGCCTCAGTGAGGCATCGTGAACTAGAAGGATGTGATTGCCCGGCATGGCCAACAACGTAAATGTTTGGCATCCACCCAAGGATTCAGGACGCTGGGGGCCCTTCAGAACCGCACGCGACTTTGTGGATAGCCTGGCCAACAGCTCACCGGCCAGGCTGGTGCTGCTGGTCTTCACCGTCGTGATTTTGGTTTTTGCCGGCCTACTGTCACTGCCTATTTCCGCCGCAGACGGCAATGTGACGCCGTTTGACGATGCGTTATTTACTGCTGTGTCCGCCGTGTGCGTGACGGGCCTGACAACGGTTTCCACCGCTTTGCACTGGACATTTTTTGGCCAGCTAGTGATTTTGATCGGCATTTTTGTAGGCGGTTTGGGTATCCTCACCCTTGCCTCCCTGATGGCGCTGATGGTCAGCAAACGGCTGGGCGTTCGCGGCAAACTTATTGCGCAGGAAGCCATGAATGCTGGCCGCCTGGGTGAGGTGGGCACATTGCTGCGCATCGTCATCACCACCAGCGTGAGCATTGAATTAGTGTTGGCGTTCTTTCTGGCAGTTCGTTTTATGGTGCTGGGCGAACCGTTGCCACAGGCGCTCTAGCACGCCATTTTCTATGCCATCTCAGCGTTCAACAACGCAGGCTTC
>JABBNV010000125.1:2243-3066 GCA_019352125.1 Acidobacteriota bacterium
GCTTCACACCGCATTCTGACGGCGTGGTGCCGTACGAAAGTGACCTCTGGGTCCTGGTGCCACTGATGCTGGGCGGGTTTATTGGCAGCCTCGGTTTCCCCGTATTGATGGTGTTCATCACCGCCCGCCACCACGTCCGCAAATGGACGCTGCATGCCAAGCTCACCGTTCAGGTCTCGGTGATCTTGTTGATCGCCGGTGCAGTGCTCTGGGGAGCCCTGGAATGGACCAATCCAGCCACCATTGGTGGCATGAGCACCGGCAACAAGTTGATTCATGCCCTGTTCGCCTCCACCATGACGCGCTCCCTGGGTTTCAACTTGGTGGATATGGACAAGATCCACTCGTCCACCATGCTGCTGACCGATGCACTGATGTTTGCAGGTGGCGGCTCGGCGTCGACCGCCGGCGGTATCAAGGTCACCACACTTGCCGTGATGTTGTTGGCCATCGTGGCAGAAGCCAGGGGCGACAAGGACGTCAAGGTGTACGGCCGCACCATCCCGCAAGGCACCCTACGGGTAGCCATTTCTGTGCTGATGATGGGGGCCACGCTGGTGCTGGTGGGCACCGGCGCATTGCTGGCCATCAGTGGTGCATCGCTGGACCGGGTGCTATTCGAAACCATCTCAGCCTTTGCCACCGTGGGCCTGAGCACAGGGCTTAGCGCACAGCTTCCACCCGCTGGCGTCTACGTGCTATCTGTTCTGATGTTTGCCGGGCGCGTGGGTAGCATTACCTTAGCGTCCGCCCTGGCACTGCGTCAGCGCCGCCAGTTGTATCACTACCCGGAAGAGAGGCCCATCATTGGCTGAGCGATCCA
>JABBNV010000125.1:3076-7873 GCA_019352125.1 Acidobacteriota bacterium
CCCGATCTGCTCACCGTCGCCGAGACAGCTCTGGCCGGACAGACCCCGCTCCCTGACGACGAGCTGCTCGCCGCTCAACTGGCCCGTCTCGAACGACGACTCCACACCGCCAGTTGTATCACTACCCGGAAGAGAGGCCCATCATTGGCTGAGCGATCCAGTTCAAGCAACCGCCCGCCACACAACGCTCCGGTGTTGGTGATTGGATTGGGCCGGTTCGGTTCCTCCACGGCGGAGCAATTGGTCAAGCAGGGACGTGAAGTGCTGGCCATCGAGCGGGACCCTGCTCTGGTGCAGAAATGGTCCGGAACACTTACCCATGTGGTGGAGGCCGACGCCACCAACATTGACGCCTTGAGGCAACTCGGTGCGCAGGACTTTACCTCCGCCGTCGTGGGCGTGGGGACGTCCATCGAATCAAGCGTGCTGATTACCGTAAATCTGGTGGATCTGGGGATTGAACAGCTTTGGGTCAAGGCCATTACCCAGTCCCACGGCAAAATCCTGACGCGCATTGGCGCGAACCACGTGATCTACCCGGAAGCTGACGCTGGCGTTAGAGCCGCGCACCTGGTGTCCGGCCGGATGCTGGATTTCATCGAATTTGATGACGACTTTGCGATCGTCAAGATGCACCCGCCCAAGGAGACCCAGGGCTTCACGCTGGCGGAGTCCAAGGTGCGCAGCAAATATGGCGTGACTGTGGTGGGAGTGAAGTCTCCGGGTGAGGACTTCACGTATGCGCAGCCCGACACCAAGGTCTCTGGCCGGGACATGTTGATTGTCTCCGGCCACGTGGACCTGCTCGAAAGATTTGCGGCCCGACCCTAGTGGATCGCTCCTCAGGGACCCCCACTGACGGCCAATTCCTGACGAAGGCTTAGCCTGCGCGCAATTGTGCCGTGATCTCTGCTGCACGGGCCGCAGCGGCTTTGGCGCCTGCGGAGATGATTGCCGGTAGCTCCTGAGCGTCAAAGACAGCCACAGCGGCCGCTGTGGTGCCGTTAGGGCTAGTAACTCCCCGACGCAACACCGCGGGGTCGGCCCCGGGCGTGGTCAGCATGAGACCAGCACCGGCTACCGTTTCGCGGCCCAGGATGACGGCGGTCTCCTCATCGAGGCCAAATTCCCGCGCGGCAGCGGCCATGGCTTCGGCCAGGTAGAACGCATAGGCCGGGCCGGATCCGCTGATGGCTGAGATGGCGTCCAGCTGTTCCTCTGGCACTTCCAGTACCGTTCCGGCCCCATCAAACAGGGATTTTCCCAACGCAAGCTGATCTGCCGTCACCCCAGCAGAGGGAGAAAGTCCCACGACGCCGCGGCCCACGGTCAGGGGCGTGTTGGGTATGGTGCGAATCACTGGCTGGCCCGCCGGCAGCGCGTCCCTGAGCAAGTCCAGGGAAACAGCTGCGGCCACGCTGACTACCACTGCTCCCGGCGCAAGCACCGAAGAAATTTCCTCACACAGGGCCTTGATGTTGACAGGCTTTACCCCCAACACGACAACATCCGCACCCTGTGCGGCCTGCTTGTTGGCGTCCGGTTCCTCGGCCCCCGCGATGGCAACGATGGAGTGCCTGGTTGCAAGCTCAGCGGCCCGTTCAACGCGACGCACAGTGGCAGTGACATGCTGCGGGTCCGCGCCCGCCGCCAAGTACCCTGCCAAAATGGCCTCGCCCATGGAACCGCAACCAAGAAACGCAATCTTCTTCATGACCCTATGGTTTCACACGGTGGTTCCGCAAAACCAAATGTCTGGCCCGAAATACTCTGCCTGCACGGGAACAACAGCACTCTCAGACTTTTCCCAGCTTCGCCACAGCTTCCTGCCAGAGTGCCCATTTACAGTAATAAGCACCTCATAAAGGTGCGAGTGATTATGGTTCTGCTGGCTTGCTGGCGGAACCACAGCACCGGGAAGTGGCCTGCGATTCCCCCCAACCGTCGGCCCCTGCTTCCCGGTGCTGACTCGTTTAACGACGGTTTCTGAACCTAGCCAAGCGTTCCCGTGAGCACGGTGGCGTAGAACTTTTTCGAGCTCTTAACTTTCACCCTCAGCCCCGCCCGCTCCATCAGCTCCGCCGTCAACGGCGCCTGGTCTCGAGACGTTTCCATGAGGAGTCTCCCCTGGGGTGCAAGCCATTGCACAGCTTGGAACGCCACCCGCTCCTGAACTGTCACGCCGTCGGGGCCGCCATCCAGCGCGGTCCGGGCCTCGTACAGCCGCGCCTCAGGCGGCATCAGAGCAATCTGTTCCGTGGGCACGTAAGGGGCGTTGGCTACCAGTACATCAACGCGTCCACGCAGCTCTTGGGGCAATGGGGCAAACAAATCACCGCAGTACACTTGGCCACGTGCGCCCAGATTGCGCTGTGCACACTCTACGGCGGCTGGGTCAATATCTGCCGCGTACACCCGTGCGCTGGGCACAGCTGCCGCCAGCACGGTAGCAACGGCGCCTGTGCCACAACACATTTCCAGGACGACGACGTCGCGAGCGGGTCCTGATTGGCTCAGCTGCGCAGCTTCGCTCACGTTCCTTGCTTGCGCCTTGACCCGATGCAGCGCCAATTCGGCCAGGTACCGTGTACGCTGCCGGGGCACAAATACTCCGGGGCTCACCGTAATGCGGAGGTTCAAAAATTCGGCCCAGCCAAGAATGTATTCAAGCGGAGTTCCTGACACGCGCTCGGCAACCATCTCCTCAAGGGTGGCCGCTTGAGGATCCTCAGCCGCGGCGGCCAGCAACAGTGCCGCTTCCTGCTCCGCAAACACACACCCGGCCGCGCGCAAGCGCTGCACCACGCCGTCGTTAGCGTCCATTACCTGCACCCATGGCGGCTTCCTCAATTTCTTAACTCACAGTTGACGATCAGGCTAATGCAATGCTTTTCCCAAGCTCGCTGTCTAACGTAGTTAATACCTCAAAGGGTGCGAGTGATGAGGGACTTCTGGTTCATGGGAGTCCCCGGTGCCGGCGAGTGATGTAGAGAGTTCTCCCCCAACGCCTCTACGTTGCTAGCTGGCACCTTTCGTTTAAGCCAATGGGGGCCTCAGACGCGCGGCCTAGTGCCCCAAATGCTTACGCGCAAAGGCTAGCGTTTCCGCCAGCATTTCCTCGCGCTCACCCGCCCGTTTAGCCTTGCGGGTGGCGATCTCCGCCACCACAACGCCGTCGAACCCGCTTTCCAGCAGAAACGCCATGGATTCCACACACGCCTGAGTGCCATGGCCGGGCACCAAGTGCTCGTCCCCCGCGGAATCGTTACCATCGGTCAGGTGAACGTGGCGAAGCCGCTGTCCCAGAGCCTTGATTGCCGCCAGACTGTCCTCCGCAGCAATGGCCGCGTGCGAGAAATCCCACGTAACGTCATCGTAATCCTGCCTTACCGGATCCCAATGCGGCAGGTAGGCCTTCGCCTCGCGCCCGCGCACCCGCCAGGGGTACATGTTTTCCACTGCAATCTTGATCCCGTGAGCGGTGGAAATGTCCCGGACGCCTTGAGCAAATGTTTCCGCGTAACCGTTCTGCCAGCGGAAGGGCGGATGAGCCACTACCACCGGAGCCCCCAGATCAACGGCCAGCTGGGCAGACTTTTCAATCTTGTTCCACGCGTTGCCCCACACCTGCTGCGTCAGCAACAGCGTGGGCGCATGAATGGCCACAATGGGCTGGTTGTAGCGCTCACTCAATGTGTGCAGCGCATGCGCATCCTGACTGATGGCATTGTTGGTGACCATCACCTCCACGCCGTCGTACCCCAGATCCGCGGCCACGGCGAACGCGTCGTGGACAGTCAGGGGGTAAACCGACGCGCTGGAGAGAGCTATGGGTATGTGCGGTGGTTGCTGAGCATCAGTCATGGTGAATTCCATATTGCCTCACCGACGCCACTGGACACCAACCCCGACTATCCTGCAGCCTCATATAGTTTCCCTTGGCCGGGTAGGTCAATCTGCGCACTGAGCGGCCCCTCAAAGACTAGTTGGTCCAGCCGGCGCAGGATCAGCCCCTCGCGCAGAGCCCACGGGCAGATCCGCATGGCGGAAATCTTAAAGAGCTCCATGGCCGCTTCTGCCACTAATGCACCGGCCAGCACTTGATGAGCTCGGGCCTCGGAGACACCAGGAAGAAAGAGCCTGTCTTCCGCTTTCATCGCCGTCAGCCGTTGCGTCCACAACCCCAGATCTTCTTGCCGCAATTCGCGGCGCACGTAGGGGCCCATGCCGCTGGGAGCCGCACCCGTTATCCGCGCTAGCGAGCGGAAGGTCTTGGATGTGCCCGTCACTAAATGCGGCTCACCTAGTTTGGCAAATTGCTTCACCGCTGGTTTCAAGGTGGCTCGGATGTACTGGCGGAGTTCCTTGACGCTCTTGGCCGTGGGCGGGTTCTCGGGCAACCAGTCCAGCGTTAACCGGCCGGCACCCAACGGAACGGAGAGAGCCAACTCGGGGAGCTCATCTTGGCCCATCGCCATTTCAAAAGAACCCCCGCCAATATCCAAATCCAGGATGGTTCCCGCGCCCCAGCCGCACCAGCGTCGCACGGCAAAAAACGTCATGGCGGCCTCTTCGCCCCCGGAAAGTTCCGTCAGCTGCACAGTGGTTTCGTGTTCCACTCGTGCCAATACTTCGGTCCCGTTGGTGGCCTCGCGGATGGCCGAGGTACAGAAGGCCAGCAGATCCGCAGCTTTGTGTTTAGCCGCAAACTCCCACGCCTCCAGGACAAACTCGATCAGTTCATCCTGGCCCTGCTTGCTAATGTTGCCGTCCGCATCCAGATACTGCACCAGACTG
>JABBNV010000126.1:0-802 GCA_019352125.1 Acidobacteriota bacterium
GTTTCGGATGTGCAGGGGCCGGGCCTGGAAGGTGGTGCAGTTGGAGGTGGAGGTCAACTCACGGTACGCGTTCTGCGTGGGGACCCATGCCTCACAGTCGAACTTGCGGGCAGCGGATGTTCCCAAGTCCCCCGCGGCCGTATCAATGACGCGGTACGGAAGCTCCACCTTAGCCAGCATGTCCTCTTCCCAGGCGAGCAACCGGGCGTGCTCCGCCTCGGCTTCTTCAACCGGAACGTAGCTGAACATTTCCACTTTGTTGAACTGGTGGACGCGGATGATTCCGCGAGTGTCCTTACCGTGTGAGCCAGCTTCGCGGCGGTAGCAGGAGGACCAGCCGGCGTAGCGCAACGGCCCGGCCGAGAGGTCGATAATTTCGTCCATGTGGTACCCGGCCAGGGCCACCTCGGAGGTGCCCACCAGGTACAGATCGTCCTCGGCCAGTCGGTAGATTTCGGCGTCGTGCTTGACGTCGAAGCCGGTGCCGGCCATGGTCTCCGGCCGGACTAAAGTTGGGGTGATCATAGGTACGAAGCCGGCCTCAATGGCTTGGTCCATGGCCATTTGCAGCAGTGCCATCTCCAACCGGGCACCGACCCCGCGCAGGAAGTAGAACCTCGAGCCGGAAACCTTGGCCCCGCGCTCCATATCAATGGCGCCCAGCAGCTCCCCGATTTCGAGGTGATCGCGCGGTTCAAAGTCAGGGAATTCGCGCGGTTTACCCACGGTCTTCACTACAACAAAGTCGTCTTCGCCGCCGGCCGGCACACCCTCGATCACAGGGTTGGCGATCGCGCGGATG
>JABBNV010000126.1:812-7794 GCA_019352125.1 Acidobacteriota bacterium
GCTCATCACGCTGTGTTGCGGCGGCGTCAGCCTCGGCCGCGAGTGCCTTGACTTTGCCCGCCAACTCCCTGACCTCGGCCAGCAGCGCAGCCTTTTCTTCACCCTTGGCCGCGGCGACTTTTTTGCCGTACGCGTTTTGCTCGGCACGCAACGCCTCATGGGTGGTGATCGCAGACTTTCGCGCGGCATCCGCAGCAATGATTGCATCCACGGCGGAAGCGTCTGCTCCACGGGCACGCTGACTGGCTCGGAATTTCTCCGGATTTTCGCTGAGGTCTTTGACATCGATCACCGTCCTAGAGTATCGAATTGGCGGCCCAGTCACTAAAGAGCTGGCGACAACAGAAGTTCGACGGCGGCACTCGCCTCGGTTTGTGGGTGGACGCGGCTCGGCAGACTCGCGAACACGGCGCGGCCGGAGCCGGATAAGGTTAGGACATCATGGATAGTTGGCTGTGGATCCTCATCATCGTTGCGGCAGTGTTACTTTTTGCCTTGGTCAGCTGGCTGCGAGTGCGAAAACTGGCCAGCAGGCAGAGCCGAAGCGCCGTCGGCGACTCCCCGCACAAGTCCACCGTGGGCTCACAGCAAGTAGCCGTCATCCTGAATCCGATCAAAGCCGGCGCGCCCGACGCCAAGGCACTCATTCGCCGGTCTGCATCGCTGGCAGGGTGGCCGGACCCGGTCTTTTACGAGACGACCGTGGATGATCCAGGCCATTCCGCCGCACAGGCAGCTCTGGCGGCCGGAGCAGACGTGGTGGTGGTGGGCGGCGGCGATGGTACCGTGCGCGTGGTGGCGCACGAGTTGCGAAACATGCAGATACCGCTGGGCGTGGTGCCGCTGGGGACGGGGAACTTGCTGGCGCGAAACCTGGACCTTAACGTGGCGGACATCCACTCCAATGTTCAGACGGCTCTTTTTGGGCATCAGCGCCACATCGACATGGCCACCATGGAGTTGGAGAATTCTGTCTCCGGCGCCCACTCAGTTCACTCGTTCCTAGTGATCGCCGGGCTGGGCATGGATGCCGAAGCCCTGGGTGACACCAATTCAGGACTCAAGAAGTCGCTGGGCTGGCTGGCTTACAGTGAAGCGGGTTTGCGCCACTTGCCGGGGCGGCGCAAGAAGGTCAGCATCAATCTGGACAATCAGGGCGAGGCGCAACGGAAGGTCCGCACGGTTCTTTTTGCCAACTGCGGGCTGCTGCCGGGCGGGATAGCTTTTGTCCCAGATGCGCTCATTGACGACGGCGTCCTGGACGTTGTGGTGATTAGCCCTCGTAGCGCTTTGGGCTGGGTAGCAGTCACGGCAAAGGTGCTGTTTCAGCACAAGCGGAAACTGCCCGTCATTGATTACTACCGCGCGCGAACCATCACCATCCGGACCGCCGTCCCCGAAGAGACTCAGCTGGACGGCGATCCAGCGGGCAAGGCAACCATGGTGCGAATTACGGTTCAGCCGCACTCGCTGCTGGTCCGCGTCAAGGGCTAAGCAAAGCGCTGGACGGACGGCTAAACAGCGGCGGTTCAGGGCTGAAAGAGCCTGATCTACTTATCGTCGTCGTCGTCTTCGCTATCGCCACGCTGGCTGTCAATGAGCTGCTGCTCCTCATTGAAACGCAAGTCATTGGCATAATCCGCGGCATCGCCCACTGTGTCCTGGGGGCCCTCGTCCTCGCTATGATCCGAGGGCACGTAAGTTGACCCGGGGTTAACGATTCGGCCCTCGCCGTTGTTTTCAGACATGTGCACTCCTAGGCTCGCGCTTCACCAAATCCCCCAGGGCGGTATGCACTGGGGTAACCACAGCATACGTAGTGCCAGTGACAATGCAACCCACAGCCAGGGCAACCCAGCGACATGGCGGCCCTCACCGCACCGGCGCCTACTTCGTGATCACCTGATCCACCCAGCGGTGCGCCGCCTGAAACGCAGCATCACTGTTGTGTGGCTCGATGGCGGATTGTTGGGCGTCCGCCCGGGGGTACGAGCCAAGAAACCGCAGGTTGGAACTGATCCGGTGCAGTCCAGCGAGAGCATCCGCTACTCGTGCCTCGGAGGCGTGCCCCTCCGCGTCAATACTGAAAAAATAGTTCCCCAGAGACTGCCCGGTGGGCCTGGATTCAATCCGCGAAAGGTTCACGCCACGTGATGCAAACTGATCCAGGATCTGCATGAGCGCCCCCGGCCGATCCTCCGGAAGCGGAATCGACACCGTGGTCTTGTCCGCCCCCGTGGGTGCAGGCAATGGCCCCGGGCGTCCCACCAGTACAAACCGGGTGACAGCGCCGGAATTGTCCTCAATGCCGCGCGCCAGCACCTTCAGCCCCGTCTGCTCCGCCACAATCGGTGCGCAAATGGCCGCCTGATAACCCGGGTGGTCGCCCAAAAGCTCGTGTGCAGCAGCTGCGGTGGAGTTGGTCGGAACATGTTCGGCACGGGGCAGGTTCTCCTGGGCCCATGTTCTGGTTTGCGCCCACGCATGAGGGTGCGTTCCCACCTTGCGAATATCCCCGAGTTCCACACCCTCCTGCGCCACCAGAACAAAGGTCACCGGCACCACGGCCTCGCGCAGAATCCGCAGTTCCATGCCCGTGGCGATGGCGTCCAAGGTGGCGGAAACGCCGCCTTCAATGGAGTTTTCAATGGGCAGCATGGCCCCATCAACCTCACCGGACCGCACCATGTCCAGGGCCACGGCAGCATTGCTGGCCGGAATCCGCTGCGCGGCAGCGGCCTCGGGCACCTGCAGTAGTGCAGTTTCGGTAAAGGTTCCCACCGGGCCAAGAAAGGCATACTTGAGCTGGCGCGTACCGCCGTCGTCAGCCAAAACGGCCGTGTGGGTCGACCCGTCGGTACGTGGGGCGTGGCTCACTAGCGAACCACCGGCGTCTGCGAATTCTCCGACACCATGGGCAGCTCGGCATCCTGCCAGGCACCCATGCCGCCGTCCACGTTGATGGCCGTGTAGCCGTTAGCGTTCAGCCACGCGGTAGCGCGGAAGGACCTTCCACCGCTGCGGCAAATCACGTGCAAGTCCTCATCCGGGTCAAGCTCCTCGAGGCGATTGGGCAGATCACCGAGCGGGATGTGCAGGGCGCCAGCAATATGACCCTCTTCCCATTCGTAGTCCTCGCGAACGTCAAGAATGCTCGTTTTCTCGGTCAACTCCGTGACAGAGACACTCTGCTCACTCATCGGGATCCTCCGTAGCCTAGGGGTTCACAAACATGCGGATTCCAGCGTATCCCGCCGCGCGCCGGACGGGGAGTTCATGAAGCACGTGCGTCAACGGCGGCAGCCAATTAGCACACTTTTTCCAAACGTGCTGAATATGACACATTGAGTCATCGGTGCAAAAATGGTGCAAATGACTACTTCCGAGGCGCCCCCTACGGCTGCCGTTTCCTCCACCGATCAGTCATTTTTTGGCCATCCGCGCATGCTGGCAAATCTGTTCAGTGTTGAACTCTGGGAACGTTTTTCGTTCTACGGCATGCAGGGCATTCTGGCCTACTACATGTACTACAGCGCCACCGACGGCGGATTGGGCTTGGATCAGGCCCTTGCTCTGAGTCTGGTGGGCGCTTATGGCGGCGGCGTGTACCTCTCCACCATTGTGGGCGCCTGGGTGGCGGACCGCTTGGTGGGCTCCGAGCGTGTGCTCTACTTCAGCGCCATGGTGATCATGCTGGGACACCTGTGTTTGGCATTCCTGCCCGGCGTGGCAGGTCTGGCCGTTGGTTTGATCTGTGTGGCCATTGGCAGCGGCGGGCTCAAGGCCAACTCCACCACTCTGGTGGGTACCCTGTATGCCACCGCAGACATGAGACGCGACGCCGGCTTCTCCATCTTCTACATGGGCGTGAACATCGGTGCTCTGTTTGGACCGTTGATCACTGATGCCCTGCGCACCACCCCCGGCTTGGGCTTCCACTTCGGCTTCGGTGCCGCAGCCGTGGGCATGGCGATAGGCCTGGTTTGGTACAGCGTGACGCGCAAGAACCTCCCCGCGGAAGCTCATCACGTCACCAATCCCCTGCCCCGAGAACAGCGCGGCAAAGTAGCCGGGATTGCTGCGGCGGCACTGGTAATCATCATCATTCTGCTGGTCACCGGTGTGGTCAACGCCGGCAATCTGGCCATGGTGATGGCCGTTGTGGCCTTGGGAGCAGCGATTGCCTACTTCACCGTGATTTACCGCGCCAAGAGGGTGAACGACGACGAGCGTAAGCACGTAAGCGCGTTCATTGCCGTATTCCTCGGTACAGCAGGATTCTTTGCACTGTTCCAGCAGCAGTCCACGTTCATTGCTGCCTACTCTGATCAGAAGCTGGATCGCAACATTCTGGGCTGGGAAATGCCCCCAGGTTGGGTGCAGTCCATCAACCCGATTTTCATCATCATCTTTGCTGGCCTCTTTGCCGCTTTGTGGACAAAGTTGGGGAAGCGTCAGCCCAGCTTCATGTTGAAGTTTGTGGGCGGTCTGGTCATTATGGCCATCGCGTTCCTGGCGTTCATCCCACTGGCCGGCGGCGGCGCCCACAGCACGCCGCTGCTGGCGCTGGTGGGCATTTTGCTGCTGTTCACCTTTGCCGAATTGTTGATCTCCCCCACGGGAATGTCCACCGCTACCAGGTTGGCCCCCAGCGCGTTCCACGCTCAAATGGTGGCGCTCTACTTCCTGGCAGTATCGCTGGGAACCAGCGTGTCCGGAATGCTGGCCGGGCTGTACAACCCGGACGATGAGGTGCCGTACTTTGTGGGTATTGGGATAGCCGGAGTGGTAGCCGCCGTGTGTCTTCTCGCGGCCGCACCCACTGTTAAAAGGCTCATGGGTAGCATGAAGTAAACCCAGATTCTTCTAGCGCAGTCGGAAGGACCGCATGACCACAGCTCACACGCCAGGCCAGAGGGAACCCGTCCGGCTGCGGCTTTTTACGGAGCCGTTGCTCCCACAACGAGAGATTGAGCTCCCCCAAGGGGACGTGACCGAGGGCGTAGTGCGCGTGGGAAACACGGTGCGCCGGCCTGCTCAGCCGCAATCTTTTGCCGTAGCCGCTTATCTGGACCACCTGGCGGATGCAGGCTTTACCTCTAGTCCCCGTTTTCTGGGCCGCGATGCACAAGGCCGCGACGTGCTGGATTTCATGCCCGGGACGTGTGCTGGCTCTCCGCCGGAGGTGTGGGCGCAATCCGAAGAGCTGCTGATTTCGGTAGCGCAGCTGTTGCGAAGGCTGCACGACGCTTCCGCGAATTATCGGCCGGACGCCGAGCCGTTTCCGGCGCCGTTGAGCGCGGCGAGCGGGCGGAGCGCGGCGAGCGGGCGGAGCGCGGCACTGGGTACCCCGCTCGACGCCGAGCCGGAGATCGTGTGCCATTTGGATGTCACGCCACAAAACGTGGTGGTGGCCCACGGCCGAGCAGCGGGTCTGGTGGATTTCGATCTGGCCGGGCTTGCCCCGCGAGTGAAGGACGCTTACAACACGGCCATGCACTGGGTGCCGCTGGCAGATCCCGGGGATCTATGGCCAGGCTGGGAGTCAGTGGATCAGTTGCACCGGCTGCGTATTTTTGCGGACGCCTACGGCTT
Organism: Acidobacteriota bacterium; assembly: GCA_019352125.1. Lineage (GTDB taxonomy): Bacteria > Actinomycetota > Actinomycetes > Actinomycetales > Micrococcaceae > JABBNV01. Next base: position 6,408 of record JABBNV010000126.1, read on the forward strand.
GACTGCGGAAGAACGACGTCGGCTGCCGGAGCAGGCGGTTACGTGGACCGAGCTGACGTGGACACGGATGCAATACCGCGCACAGCACCACGGAGGCGGCTGGGCGCGGATGTGGGCCGAAGGCGTGGGCGACGTGATCCGTCGTCGTCATACCTGGCTGACGGCAAACGCTGGGGCCATCCGCGAAGCGTTATGCACGGATGGCCCCCACGGCGACTCTTAGTAGTTTGAATACGGGTGGTTCCGGACGCTAACGGCAGCAACGATAATACCGATCCAGACCAGACCATAGATCACCAAGGCCAAGTAGCTGGTGATCAAACCAACCAGGGAGAAAACCTTGCCCTGTGGCTTTTCCTTAACCATGCCAAGGTGACCCAGCACAATGCCACCGATTGAGGGAATGATGAAGAATCCCAAGCCAAGCAGCGAGACGATGCCCACCACCATGGAGGCGATGCTCAGGCCCTTGCTGCCGGCGCTCACCGGCGCGCCAGCGTAGCCCTGCTGACCATACGGCACTTGGCCATAGGGCACTTGGCCATAGCCTGGCTGGCCATACTGCTGCCCCTGCTGGCCGAAGGGTTGCTGTCCATAGGGCTGCTGGCCGGGCTGGTTGAACTGCTGGCCGTACGGCTGCTGTGCTGGCGCGGAGTAGGGTGCCTCGCCAAAGCTAGGCTGCTGCTGGTCCCCGGGCGTCTGCCCAAAGGGTGCCTCGCCGGAAGGCGACTGGCTATAGGGAGCCTCGCCAAAGCCGGGCTGATTTTCTGCCGGGGTGGCCCCTCCGGAGTTGGGCTGCGGTTCCTGTTCTGGCTGGTACGTCAATGGATCCCCTAAATATAGATGCGGTTATTCTTGGTAAATCGTGGTGAAGAGCGAACCTAAAAGCCTACGGCCTAGCCGGATTCCCGTAACCCATCGCTGCCCACATGGTCAGGAATAGTCCGCCCAAAAAAAGCCAAAACAAAGCGAACAGTAGCAGCGAAGCATAGTTCAGGACTAGACCAACAATGGCAAACGTTCTTCCCTGCGGCTGCTCTTTCCGCAGGCCTATGTGCCCAAAGATCACACCAACAATGGGTGTAACAATGGTCATGCCAAACCCCACCATGTTGGCGATGCCGATGATCATGCTGGTCAAACTCATCCCCGCAGTAGGCGCGGGTGCATAGTAGGCAGGCTGGTACAGTCCGCCCGGGTGTTGATAGGGCTGGCTGCCGGGTGGGTGCGGCTGATTCGCCGGGCCGCCTTGCTCTGGTTGATACGTCACAAAAGTCCCCTCAACTTATCTGTCCCCACCATCGTAGGTCAACGGGGGTTGCTCAGCCAGATCACGACGAGACTCATGGAAAGTCCCCGCTTGGTGGGGGTCGTGCCTCAGATGTTA
>JABBNV010000127.1:0-226 GCA_019352125.1 Acidobacteriota bacterium
TTGAGCACCCGCGTTGGCAAGAAGGGGAAGGTTAGACGGGAATCTTCCGTTGGGCCAAGGCGGCAACCAGCACGGCCGCGATGGCGATCCACAGTGCGGAGAGGTTGATCCAGCGGTACGAGAATGCGCCCAGAATGGATCCCGAGGTCAGGGCCAGCCACAGGGCAAAGTAGCGCACCCAGCCCCACGGGTTTCCGCCGGTGAGAGCGGCCGTGATGCGCTGGCC
>JABBNV010000127.1:236-2436 GCA_019352125.1 Acidobacteriota bacterium
GGCCCATCTTCACCAGGGTTCCGGTCATATACGTGACGCCGATACTAACCTCGCCATCGCGCTCAAAAACCACATTTTCAGCACCCATTGCCACGGCCATTAACGGCGGCACCATAGGCACCAGCCACGCCAGAACTGGCACCGAATAGATCAGCGCCGCCACTGTGAGGACTGCAGCAATCGCCAGCAGCACCACCAGCCGGCGCCGGTGTGGAGCAGGTGGCGTGATCCGTCGCAACAAGGACCCACCAATCACACCGGCCAGGAAGAAGACCACCAGGCCCAGGGCCAACCCAAAGCCCCGCCACGAACCATTGGCCAAAGCAGCCCCGGCTCGGGTGGAGTTCCCGCTCATGAAGGAGACAAAGTAGCCACCCAGGTGAAGGAAGCCCACGGCGTCCACGAATCCAGCGATGGTGGACAGGCCAGCGGCCAGGGCAATTTCACTGCGGTGATGGTTGTGCACTAACGGTAGCCGTTACATCCCGAATCGGCGCTGACGCCCGGTGTAGTCACGCAGCGCACGCAGGAAATCCACCTTGCGGAAGGCTGGCCAGAACGCCTCGCAGAAGTAGAACTCACTGTAAGCGCTTTGCCACATCAAGAAGCCAGAAAGCCGTTGTTCACCGGAGGTACGGATTACCAAATCCGGGTCCGGCTGCCCGCGTGTGTACAGATACGCCGAAATATCATCCACGCTGAGGGCATCGGCCAGCTCCGCAATGTCACGTCCCTCAGCAACGGCAACGTGCAGCAGCTCCCGCACTGCGTCCACAATCTCGCGCCGACCACCGTAGCCCACCGCCACGTTGACGTGCACTTTGCCGCGTTCTGCTGTGCGTTCGGTGAGGCGGGTGAGCCGCTGTGCCAAATGGTCCGGCAGAAGTTCCGGGGCACCCATCGCGTGGACGCTCACGGCGGTGTCCGCATCCAGCAAATCCAGTGTGTTGCCAATGATGGCGGTGAGTTCTTCGAGTTCCTCCGCAGAGCGGCTCATATTGTCCGTGGACAACATGTATAGCGTCACAACTTCTACGCCCAGATCCTGACACCAGCCCAGAAATTCGATGATCTTGTCTGCCCCGGCCTGATGCCCTTGGCTGGTAGGTGCATTGAATTGCTTGGCCCAGCGGCGATTTCCGTCAATCATCACACCCACGTGCCGGGGGATCCGCTGGCGATCCAGTGAGGTTAAGAGTCGCCGCTCGTAGTACCCATAGAGCAGTCGAGGCAATCGTTGTGGCATGTGTTCTCACCCGACTTCCAGATTGTTGGGCCGCATGGCCACAAGTTTGCTCCCTCTACGTTACCGCCCCGGCGAACCGCAACAGTGGCACCGGGGAAGATATTGTTGTTTCATGATGACGGATTCACTGCAGCACAAACCCTCATGGCGTGGCTGGATCCACGCAGTAGCTACGCCCATCGCGTTAGTTGCAGGCATTTTGTTAGTGATCACGGCGCCAACATCCACCGGAAAAATCACCTCGGCAATATATGCCTTTACGGGCATATTACTCTTCGGCATCAGCGCTTTGTACCACCGCGGCAACTGGTCTCCGACCGTAAGACTTTTGCTCAAGCGGATGGATCACAGCAACATTATGCTGGTCATTGCGGGCACCTACACCCCCATTTCCGCGATGCTGCTCCCCCGTCCACAGTCCACGTTGCTCCTCTGGGTTATTTGGGTGGGCGCCGTGGCAGGTGTGCTCTTTCGCGTGCTCTGGCTGGGTGCACCACGCTGGCTCTATGTGCCCCTTTATGTGGCTCTGGGGCTTGCGGCACTCTTCTTCATCCCGCAGCTACTGGCAGCCAGCGTTCCCGCCACGTTACTAATCCTGGTGGGCGGGGTGTTTTACATCGCCGGCGCGGTGTTCTACGGTCTCAAACGCCCCAACTTCAGCCAGGCTCATTTCGGCTTCCACGAGCTCTTCCACGCGTTCACTGTGGTGGGCTTCGTGTTGCACTTCATCGCTATCGTCATTGCGGTGTTCCACTAGGTTGTTGCGGGGCTCCGGCTGGTCTTAAGTTCGACGGCGTCGCGGCCGCCAGTTGGGCTGCGAGAGTCTCCGCATCGTTTGCCGGAAGGTGGCATACATTCCCGCGGCAGAGGTACGCCCGGGCCCCGTTGGGGCCAGCGTTGCGGCCGGCCAACAGTGGAACGTCCCCGGCATCGTCGTGGGTTTTCCGGGTTATG
>JABBNV010000127.1:2446-7102 GCA_019352125.1 Acidobacteriota bacterium
GTTGCAGGGGCCCAGCGAGCAAAGCCTCCCCCGCGGCCAAGCCCGCACCCATGGCTCGCGGCGCGCGGGGAGCCACTGCAGGCACATGGGCCAAGAGTCTCTCGGCTAGGCGTCGCTGCGCCGTGGATCCGGAGTACGCGCTGGCAGTAATCAGCGCCTGCGCGAAGAGTGAGATTCCGCTGCCGGTGGCCTCATCTAGCGGGTCCGCACTGGCTGCGTCGCCCTGTGCCCGCAACACCTGTGCGGACTCCCCCACAGAGTCGACCACGCCGCGGGCGCTCACAAAACGCTGCTCCGCAGCACTCAACAGCTCGTTGGCCAGTTGATACCAGCGCCGTTCACCGCCCGCGGCATAGAGGGCCAGCAGCCCGTGGGCCACCGCCGCGTAATCCACCAGCAGCCCCTCAATTCCGGCAGCCCTGCCCTCGTGCGAAATCCGGGTGAGCCGAGCGCCGTCCCAGTGCACGGTGAGCAGATACTGGGCCGCAGCCTGGGCTTGATCTACCAGTTCCTGATGAGCCAGGATGGCTCCGGCGTCCGCAAGGGAGCCAATGAGCATGCCGTTCCAGGCAGCCACTACTTTGTTGTCTCTGGCCGGCTGCGGGCGCCTCGCGCGGGCGGTTCGTAGCTGACTCTTGGCGGTGTCCCACCGCTCCTGTTGCGCGCTGGAGAGGGCCGCGCCGGGATGCAACGGCTTCGGCTCCGCGCCCAGCCTCATCAGCACGGCAAGCTCGGAGGTGCCGCCTGCTGCGCAGAATTCTTCAGCAGTCCAAAGGTACGTTCCACCCTCCACGTGCACGCCATCGGCCACCGTGTCCGCATCCAGGGATGAGGCGTAGGCGCCACCGGGCAGCAGCAACTCTTCCCGGAGCCACCCGCCGGTTTGACGCACCACTTCCGCGGCCTCTGCGCGGGGGAACGCCGCTGTGTCCTCCAACCGCAACCAATGCGCGTACACACCCAACAATGCGGCGTTGTCGTAGAGCATCTTTTCAAAATGTGGGGTGGACCAGTCCGCGCTGACGCTGTATCGGGCAAAACCGCCAGCCAGTTGGTCACGGAGGGCGGACCGCGCCATCGCAGCCAGCGCACGGGCAGCCACGGCGCGGGCTTCTGCGGCAGTATCCGCGTCCGTGGCGGCGTGCCGAATTAAAAATTCAAGGACGGGCGACGGCGGAAACTTGGGTGCTGTGCCAAAGCCGGCGTTGAGTGGGTCCTCCGCCTCGGCCAGTGCGCGCACCGCTGCCGAACATGCCACTGACAGGTTGTTGAGTGACCCGGTTTCTGCCTCTGCGGCCAGCAGCGGTGTGTTGGACTGAATCTCAGCCATCCCCGGAATCTCGGGGCCTGCCGGGATCTGCGGTAACGCCAGCGGCCCGGACTGTAAAGCTGTCGTTAGTTGCTGGGCCAGTTGCAGCAACTGCTCGCGGCGTTCATCCCACGCCTGCGTAACTGCACGGATCAGCTGATTAAAAGATGGCAGCCCCCGCATGGGCTCCGCGGGAAAATACGTACCCGCATGAAAAGCACGGCCGTCTGGCGTCAGAAAAACGCTCATGGGCCAACCGCCCTGGCCCGTGAGTGCCTGGGTAGCAGCCAGATACGCAGCATCCACGTCTGGACGCTCCTCGCGATCCACTTTGATAGGCACAAAATGTTCGTTCAGGTACCGTGCAGTTTCGGTGTCCGCAAAGGATTCAGCCGCCATCACGTGGCACCAGTGACAAGCCGCATAGCCGATGGAGAGGAACACTGGAACGTCTCTGGCTGCGGCTTCCGCGAAGGCTTGGTCCGCAAAGATTTGCCAGTTCACCGGTTGATCCGCGTGCTGGCGGAGGTAGGCACTGGCAGCGCCAGCCAGGTTATTGCTGGCGGTCATCTTTCGCCGTGTCACTGGCGGGTTCGGAGCCGTCACGCACCGCTTCGCCGTCGGGCACCGTGCTGCCATCTGTGGGCGTCACAGGAGGTGTCGGAGTGCTAGGGACCGCGGGAGTGCCTGGGGCCGTGGGCTCGAAAGGAACCGCACCAGTCACGCCATCCACGCCGTCGCCGTGCGCATCCGGCTGCGCCGAATCGCCGTCGTCCTGGCCGTTGTCGTCCTGGCCGCCGTCGAGCTGACGCTCTGCAACTTCCGCACGATAGCGAACGCGACGAATGCGCCGCACCATGTCCACAATCAGCAGAATCAACAACGCGGCTACAAAGAACGTCGCCAGGAAGCCCAAGAAGCCTGGGGAAACCTGATCCGCGTTCAGCCCCGGCCGCAAGGAGGGAGTATCGCTGGGGCCCACAGGTGTAGGGGTGGTGGCTAACAGCACAAAAAGGTTACGCAAAGATGGTCTTCCTTCGTTATCCCCATGGATACCCCCACAGGTGCTCGGCAGAGGTTTAACACCCCCACAGCGCTACGTCTATCGTATGCCAGCAAACAGGTCGTTCTCAGGGAGCGATGTTTCCACCCGTGAGTCAATCAGCGAGAAGTCCTCCCAAGGCCATACCCTGCGCTGCATCTCTGGGGAAACGGCGAAGAAGAAGCCCTCGGGATCCACTTGGGTTGAGTGGGCCCGCAAAGCGTCGTCGCGCTTTTCAAAGAATTCTCCGCAATCCACCTGTGTGGTGGCCGGGTGTTTGCCCAGCGGTGACTGATGGCCTTCCGAATCCGCTTCCAGGAACATTGCCAGCCGCTGTGCGTAAGGGGACTGCAGACCAGCCTCCTCCAAGGCAAAGTGCAAGGCACGGAAGCGATTCGGGTTGAAAGCCAGGTCATAGTAGAGCTTCGACGGCGTCCATGGCTGGCCCAAACCCACATACTTTTCCGGATCCCCCGCAGCGTTGTATGCCTCAACGGCTACCTTGTGCGCCATGATGTGATCCGGGTGCGGGTACCCGCCATTTTCGTCATACGCGATGATGACGTGCGGCTGAAACTCACGTACCAACCGCACCAGGGGCGCGGCCGCACGTTCCAGCGGCTGCAGGGCGAAACAACCGGCAGGAAGATCCGGCAGCGGGTCACCCTCCGGCAACCCGGAATCTACGAAGCCGATCCAGCGCTGTTCAATTCCCAAAACCTGTGCTGCCTTGGCCATTTCCAACCGGCGGGCACCGCCCATGTCCCGCTTGGGGTGCGCCGCTGATTCCATGGCCGGGTTCTGAATGCCCCCGCGTTCGCCACCGGTGCACGTTGCCACCATTACCTTGACACCCTGAGAAACATAGTGCGCCATGGTCGCAGAGCCCTTGCTGGCCTCATCATCCGGATGGGCGTGAACGGCGAGGACTCGCAGTTCCTGCGATGGCGCACCTTGGGGGGTACTCATGATTGAACCTCTTCCAACAGTAAAATCTGTGACTCAATAGTGTGACTCATTAGGGAACGGGCAGCCGGAGCAGTCTGTTCCGCACACCCGCAATTTTGGCGATAAGCTTTGAGATACCTGGCTGTGTTGGTTCCCTTGCCGCGCAGCATCGCTACGTTTATTGGATCCCGTGACAGTCTCACATTCTCCCACGTCCAGCCTAGCCAACCGCTACGGTGACCCCAAGCGCGCGCTGAGCCGCCGGGGCAAGATCATCCTGTGGACCACAGTCGCCCTACTGTCGCTGGCTTTTGTCACGTGGCTTGCCATTGGCAGAGGGCCAACCGCCGTGAGCAACAGTGTGGTGAGCTTCTCCGTCACAGACGCTACACAGACCGAACTGGACTTTCAGGTCACCAAGGATCCATCAGCCACTGCTCAATGCGCCGCCAAAGCCCTGGACGAGGCCTACGCGGTGGTGGGTTGGGACGTGATCACCATTGGGCCCAACGGCTCAGATGTTGGCAGCAATTCCGGGAAGACCACCGCGCAGCGAGCCATGATACACACGGACACGTTGGCTGTTTCAGCTGTGGTGGATAGCTGCTGGATAGTGCCCGCTAAGTAGGCTGGCAACGCCCGCGGGCCCGGTAACGAAGGTCACGATTTCCTTCCAATCCGGTGACCGGTATCGCAATCGCTTTGGGTAATTCCCACCCATTGCCTACACTTGATCAATACCTTCGCCCCGTTGACTTGGTAGATGATCAGTTTGATCGGCCACCTGCAACGGGGTCTTTGCATGCGTACCACTTATTCATTTCTCTGAGGAGTTTGCAGTGTCTACCACTAACAGCGCGCCCGCAGCCTGGCTGACCCAGGAAGCCTTCGACCGTCTGCAGGGTGAGCTCGAGCACCTCTCTGGCCCCGGCCGTGCCGAAATCGTCAAGAAGATTGAGCAGGCCCGCAGCGAGGGTGACCTCAAGGAGAACGGCGGCTACCACGCGGCCAAGGATGAGCAGGGCAAGATTGAGGCCCGCATCCGTCAGCTCACCGAGTTGCTCCGTGACGCCCACGTCGGTGAGGCACCGGCCGACGACGGCATCGTTGAGCCGGGCATGTTGGTGGTGGCTACCATCGCTGGCGACAAGACCACCTTCTTGCTGGGAAGCCGGGAGGTAGCCGGGGACACTGACCTGGATGTCTTCAGCGAGAAGTCCCCGCTGGGCGCAGCCATCCACGGCCACAAGGCCGGGGACAAGCTGAGCTACACCGCACCGAACGGCAAAGAGATCAAGGTGCACGTTCACTCTGCACACCCCTACGTCGGCTAAGTTGTCGAGCCTACGGGCAGAAA
>JABBNV010000127.1:7136-7677 GCA_019352125.1 Acidobacteriota bacterium
AGGGGGTTTCGTCCGTTGGCGTGTGTTTAGCGGAACTGTAGGTCATGGAACCGCGGGCCCCAGAGCCACAGGGCCCCTAGTGCACCACGATGGGCTGGAAACCCTCAGTGCGCAGCGCCCGCAGTACCTTTTCCCCGTGTTCGTGGCCCTTGGTTTCCAGGGATACCGTGATGGAAACATCCCCCATGCTGATGGACCCACCCACGCGCGTGTGATCCAACCCGGTAACGTTCGCATCATTTTCGGCAATGATCCGGGCAATCGTAGCCAGGGAGCCAGGCCGATCATCCAGCATCATCCGTACCGTCATGTAACGGCCAGCCGCAGCCAAACCACGCTGGATCACTTTGAGCATCAGCATCGGGTCAATATTGCCGCCGGAGAGCACGATGGCGGTGGTGCCGGGGTTCTCGATCCGGCCCTCCATCAGCGCAGCAACGCCCACGGCACCGGCTGGTTCCACCACCATTTTGGCGCGTTCTAACAGGAAATCAGCGCCCGAGCCAGCGAATCCTCACTCACGGTCACCACATCATCCACC
>JABBNV010000128.1 GCA_019352125.1 Acidobacteriota bacterium
ATAGCAGTTACCGCAGACCGACGGGCCCAGCCATGCCTGGATTCCCACTGCACCGGCCGAGCGCATCGCATCCACCGTTTTGCGAACCACGCCGGCTGCTACGCCCGGCCGGCCAGCATGGGCCACCGCAAGGACGGGCGCTCCAGCGGCGGTAGCACCACAGAGAACAACCGGCACGCAGTCCGCCACCATGACTGCCAGGGGCGCATCCAGAGACACCATCGCGTCCGCCGTCGGCCCCCCATTGACGGGGTACTCCCCTGCCCCCACGTGTGCCACGTGATTGCCGTGCACTTGGGACATGAACTGCAGAGTTCCCGCAGCCAACCCTAAGGAACTTGTCAGTGCGGCACGCCTGGCAGCCACTGCGTGTGGGTCATCACCCACGTGAAAGGCCAGGTTGCCCGTGTTGGTGGACGTGAAAGCTGCCCAAATTCCTGGACTTAGTTCACGATGCCACCGCACAGGGCTACCTGGCCTTTCCTACGTCAGGGACGACGCGTTGGTGGAGCTTTACTTCAGGAAGTCAGGGACATCCAGATCGTCACTGCGGTGGCCGGACAGGTCCGGCTCCACCACAGCAGGCAGGTCAACGTCAAAGCCACCATCGGCCGGGGCGTTGTTGGAGGAGGAACCCCACTGGTTGCCGGTATTGCTGGGCGCGTAAGCGGGAACGGGAGCGACGTTGGATCGCTGTGGAGCCTGCGAGCCGTTGTTGTTGCTCTGGCTACCATTCTGGCCGCCGTAGCCCTGACCAGCCTGCGAGGACTGGTTGGAACCCGTCTGGGATGCGGACGCAGCCGAGTTGCCGGGTTCGCGTAGCGCACTGGTGACGTCGACGTCGTCGAACCCTGCCGCAATCACGGTCACACGAGCCTCATCACCCAGAGCATCGTCAATGACGGCACCGAAGATGATGTTGGCTTCGGGGTGCGCAACTTCCTGCACCAGGCGAGCAGCCTCGTTGATCTCGAAGAGACCAAGGTCCGAACCACCCTGAATGGAGAGCAGCACGCCGTGGGCGCCGTCAATGGAGGCTTCCAACAGCGGAGACGCAATGGCCAATTCTGCAGCCTTGACGGCGCGGTCCTCGCCACGGGCGGAGCCGATACCCATCAGAGCCGAGCCGGCGCCCTGCATCACTGACTTCACGTCAGCAAAGTCGAGGTTGATCAGGCCGGGGGTAGTGATCAGGTCCGTGATGCCCTGGACACCGGAAAGCAGCACCTGGTCAGCGGAACGGAAAGCATCCAGCACAGAAACGTTCCGGTCACTGATGGACAGCAAGCGATCGTTCGGAATGACGATCAGGGTATCCACTTCGTCACGCAGCGCGTCGATACCGTTCTCAGCGCTGGTGGCACGACGACGGCCCTCAAAAGTGAAGGGTCGAGTCACCACACCGATGGTCAGCGCGCCCAAGGAACGAGCGATGCGAGCCACTACGGGGGCGCCACCTGTTCCGGTTCCACCACCCTCACCGGCGGTCACGAAGACCATATCCGCGCCGCGGAGCACCTCTTCGATTTCCTCCTGGTGATCTTCGGCTGCCTGACGTCCAACGTCCGGGTTGGCACCAGCACCCAAACCACGGGTGAGCTCACGTCCAACATCGAGCTTTACATCTGCATCGGACATCAAGAGAGCCTGAGCGTCCGTGTTGATGGCAATAAATTCGACGCCGCGCAGGCCCACGTCAATCATGCGGTTGACTGCGTTGACGCCACCGCCGCCGATGCCGACGACCTTGATGACGGCCAAGTAATTCTGGGGTGCTGCCACGTTACGTGTCCCTTGTTCGTGTCCTGATGAGTTTCTTTGTGCCAGCTGCGGCGGCGTATCTGCCACCGCAACCTATCTTCGCTACTTGAAGCTTTCGTGCTTAACCCTCAGCTTGAAGGTTATAGTTATGTCAAGTAGCTCTTGTCTGTGACGCTATGGGGCATTGCGCTCTCATGCAATAACCGTTGGCCGCGTGTCGGAATATTGGCCAGCAATTTCCTTCCCTCGATCGTGCACTTGATGCCCCACAGCTACCGTGTCACCGGGTACCGAGGCGAGGAAATGTCATAAATACTGGGCGCCGGTGTGGTGGGTGGCGCGCTGATGAGTGCCTGGAGCACCTGAGCCTTCAGCGTCTGCTGGGAGGAGTCCCCCCAGATCACCGTTTTGCCGTCGTCGAGCTTGAGCTGAACGGCATCCGGTGAAGACGCCGTGGCCGTAAGGAGCTTGCCCAGCACGGCTGGCGGTAGCACAGCCAACACAGCCGTGATGGCTTTGAAGTTGGCCTGCCCAATCACGGCTGTTCCACCATCGATCAATGGCAGGGCAACGCTGGCCGGATCCGGCGTGCTGCCCAGCTTCACACCGTCCGGATCCACCAGCAGATAGCCGGAAGTGTCCTTCAGCAATGCGACGGGCACTCGTTCCACCACGTGCACTAAGAGGGTAGACGGCGGTCGGGCCTCAATAGTCACTGAATTGATCTGCGGAATGGGCTCAAGCAAAGCTCTCACTTGATTCTCCGTCACAGCGGTCAGAGATTTACCCATGATCGGTTTCAAAGCCGCCTGGACGACGGTGGTCTGCAGAATCTTTGTGCCGTCCACCGTCACCGTCTTAAGCGCAAAAATCGGTGTAAACAACACCACCACCATCACGATGGCCATGGCCAGCACCACCGCGCCAGCCGTGATGGCCGCTATCCGCCGACGGCGCTTGAACGTTGGCTCTGGAAATTTCAGCACGCGCCCGGTGTGGGCGGCGCCAGGCACCTCGCCCGGAGCATCACTAGCGTGCACATCTTGAGCCTCGCCGGACGCCTCATGCGGAACCACGCTGGGAGTCACCGTGGGAATGCTGTGCACCGTCACTTTGGCCGCGCCCGGGTCAGGGGTCTCTAGGGGCGGAACGTCTTCCTGATGCGAAATCGGGTGCGCTTCCACCCTGGGCTCGCTGGAATGCTCCTCCAGACGGGTTTGATCGCCAAGATCCCGGGCACGAAAATCCCTCACGCCAGAGTCAGCAACTCCAGTATCCTCAACGCCGGAGCCCGGGCGAGAGCGGATGATCCGTGGCTTTCTATCCGAGGCCATCTGCGCCGCCCTCCCGTGCTGCCAGAGCGGCCAGTAGCTTCGCTCCCAGCTCCGTCACGCTGCCAGCACCCACCGTCAGGATCACATCCCCCGAAACAGCCTGCGCCACGAGCGAATCCACTGCTTGCTCAGGCGTGGTGGCATAACCGGGTGACCTGTCCAGCCCACGGGTAATCAATTCAGAGGTAACGCCCGGAATCGGATCCTCACGGGCCGGGTAGATATCCAGCACAGCCACGGCATCAGCCAACTGCAGTGCCGTGGCAAACTCGGCAGCAAACTCTCTGGTGCGGGAAAACAGATGCGGTTGGAAGAGCACATGCACCTGGTGTTCCCCTGCCACCTCACGGGCGGCTTTCAGCGCAGCAGTTACCTCGGTGGGGTGATGAGCGTAGTCGTCAAACACCCAGATCCCGCCCACCTGTCCCTTGGCTTCGAAGCGTCGTGCTGCGCCGGAGAACGTGGCAAGAGCCGCAATGGCCTGCTCCGGGTCTATGCCCAGTTCCAAGGCAACTGCCAAGGCGGCCGCGGCGTTGGTGGCGTTGTGCATGCCAGGAACGGCCAAGGGGAAGTCTCGTTCCACACGTTCGGCTCCGCTGTTCCATGAGATAGTGCCGCTAGTTCCCAGCCCCTCGTGGTTGCGGGCTGCCATCAGGAGCACGTCCGCATCCGAAGCCGTGCCGTACAGGCATACCCGCTTTCCGGCAGCCTTGGCCCGTGACGCCAAAGCCCGTGCGCCGTCGTCGTCCGCGCATGCAACCAGCAATCCGTCTACGGGTAACAGCGCCGCAAAATCATCAAATGCCGCGTACACGGCCTCGGCGGTGCCGTAGTGATCAAGATGGTCCGGCTCGACGTTGGTGATCACCGCAATCTGCGGACGGTAGTTCAAAAATGATCCGTCAGACTCGTCAGCCTCGGCAACAAACAGCTCCCCCGTACCCAACGCAGCGTTCACACCCAGCGCCGGGACAGTTCCGCCAATGGCAAAGGAGGGCGACTCCCCCGCCCCCCGGAGCAGCACAGCAATCATCGCCGTGGTGGTGGTCTTACCATGAGTTCCAGCAACTGCCACCACTCGCCGGCCAGCCATAGTGGCAGCCAAGGCCTCGGAGCGATGCAGAATCCGCAATCCAGCGGCTCGCGCAGCCGCTAGTTCAGGGTTGGTTTCCCGGATGGCGGAGGACACAACAACCGTTGTCGCTCCGGCTATATTTTCAGCACGCTGACCCACGAACACGGTGGCACCCAAGGATTCGAGTGCACTGAGCCCAGCGGACGCGGCGGCATCGGATCCACTGACGGGCACGGCTTCTGCCAGCATGATGCGCGCAATGGCGGACATTCCGGCCCCGCCCATTCCAATGAAATGGACGTTTCCCAAGTCCAGGCTGCCCAACGGATCCGTGGCCGCTGAGGTGGGGTGTGCTGTGGTCACTGTGCGGCCTCCAAAACCATCTGAGCCATTTTCTGATCAGCATCGCGCATGCCCAACGCATAGGCGGCTGCAGCCATATCGGCCAATTTTTGCGGCTGTTGAAGTAGTTCCACGACGTGGCTGATGATCCAGTCCGCGGTGAGTTCCACATCGGGGACTAGCAGTGCCGCGCCAGCCCGAACCATCGGCTCGGCATTGTGTGCCTGCTCCCCATTGCCAACGGGCAACGGAACAAACACGGCAGGAAGGCCGACGGCGGCAAGCTCGCAAACAGTGCCGGCCCCCGCACGGCACAGCAGCAGGTCTGCGGCGGCGTAGGCGTGCTCCATGCCGTCTACGTATTCCACCTGTTGGTAACCCACGGCAGCCAGTGGTGCGCCAGAGGCGTCCTGCACGGCTTTGCCTCTCCCCGTGATGTGCAAGATCTGCACGCCTGCGGCACTGAGCCGTGGCAATGCTTCCGCCAGCGCCTTGTTGATGTGCAATGCCCCTAGCGAGCCGCCGGTGACCACCAGAGTGGGCGCATCCGGATTCAGCCCCAGTGTCTCTCGAGCAGTGAGCTGGTACGCTGCCCTATCCAGCGAGGATATTTGTCTGCGCATGGGCATACCCACCAGCTGCGCGTTCTTGAGCGTAGTGGCGGCAAAGGCCTTGCCAATACGCTGCGTGTAACGCGCCCCCCAACGGTTGGCCAGCCCCACCTTGGTATTGGCTTCATGGATCACAATGGGGATGCCTCGGCGTTTGGCCGCCAGATACATGGGTGTACACACATAGCCACCCACACCCACCAGGACGTCCGCCTCGGCACGGTCCAGGAGCTCACCAGCTTCGCGAATTGCCTGACGAAATGCCGCAGGAAAACGTACAGCAGCCATGTTGGGGCGCCGCGGCATGGGCACACGGCTAATAGTGGCCAGCTTAAATCCGGACTCGGGCACTAACCGTGTCTCCAGCCCATCCGCAGTACCCACTGCCAGGATTGCAGCGTCTGGCCGCAACCGCTTGATGGCATGAGCAATCGCCAGCAAGGGGCTAACGTGCCCCGCGGACCCGCCACCGGCAAGAACCACACTCAGGTTTTCAGGGCTGGACACTGGCATCACTTTCACGCTCGAGGGCAAGGTTTTGGGGCGTATTTCGGGCAAAGGAAAGCACTACACCAATGGCAGAGAGCACCAGCACCAGTGCGGTACCACCGGCGGAAACCAGCGGGAGCGGAACACCGATCACGGGCAGTAGACCTGTGACCATGGCGATATTCACGAAGGCCTGGCCAATGATCCACGCCAAGATGGCGCCGCACAGCACGCGTACAAACAGGTCGTTTTGCCGCACAATGATGCGGAAAATGGCGATGGCAATGATGGCATAGAGCACCACCATCACAAAGGTTCCGATTAATCCGAACTCTTCTCCAATGATGGCGAAGATGAAGTCATTGTGGGCTTCCGGGATCCAGTTCCACTTTTGCCGGCTCTGGCCCAGGCCAACACCCCACCAGCCACCGGATGCCAGCGCGTACAAACCGCTGCGAGCCTGATCACAGAGACCGGTGACGTCGTGGCATGTGCCGTTGAGGGCATCGAACCACGCCTGAATTCTGCTGACTCGGTTATGGCTAGTGGCCGCCAAAATAAGGGCCGCTGCACCACCAATAATGCCCGCGCCCACAAAGATCCTCCCCGGCGCTCCGCCGAAGTACAGGGCCGCGGCCACAATGGCCATCATCACCACGGAGGTACCCAGGTCACCCTGTTTCAGCACCAACCCCACCACCAGTGCCGCCACCGGAACTACGGGAATGAACATGTGCTTCCATTGCGAGAGCAACGGGCCCTTGCGAGAGAGCACCGTGGCCATCCAGAGCGCAATGGCTAGCTTGGCTGCCTCCGAGGGCTGGAACTGGAAACCGTCATTGACGCGGATCCAGTTGGTATTTCCGTTGACGTTGACGCCAATCACCAGCACCAAAACCAGCAACACCAACGCCAATACCAGGGCCGGCCAGGCGAGCCGCTTGTAGACGTTGGCACTCAATCGGGAAAAAATGAACATCAGCACTAGCCCAATGCCCGCGAACATGCTCTCGCGCAGGCCCAATTGATACGGGTCCTCGTTATTAGCGATGGACTCTACGGAGGAGGCCGAAAAAACCATCATGAGGCCAATGCAGGTCAGCGCTAAGGTTGCGCCAAGAATCAGGTAGTAGCTGGAACCGTTGCTGGGCCGGTCACTGCCCTCCAGGCGTGTCCAGAAGGTACGAAAAAATTCCCATACCCGAGAGCCAATCGAAGGAGCTTTCGCGCCGCCCATCGCCGGGGATGTTCGTTTGGCCTGCAGCTTGGCTGCCGGTGTTGGCCGAGCTGGCGTGGTGACCATTATTGCTCCTTGCTGGTCTGCGCCTGCCCTTCCGCGAGCTCCCGAACGGCGTTGATAAACGCCTGTCCCCGATGAGCATAGGAAGAGAATTGATCCATGGAGGCAGCAGCCGGAGCCATTAACACGGTGTCCCCTGGCGAGGCCAACCCTGCCGCAAGCTTAACGGCCTGCGCCATGACGACGTCGCCCGTGGCGTGCTGCACTACTTCAGTTTCCCCCGAGCCAGGCTCCAAGATGGGGACGTGGGGCGCGTGTCGTTGCAATGCAGCCCGCAGTGCCGAGGAGTCAGTGCCCAACATCACCACCGCCTTCAGCCGTGCCGCGTGGGTCTGCACCAGGTCAAAGTACTCAACGCCCTTGGCTAGGCCGCCGGCAATCCAGATCACCTGGTTGAAAGCTGCCAGCGCGGCTGCCGCCGCGTGTGGGTTGGTTGCCTTGGAGTCGTTGACCCACAGCACATCCCCCAAGGTGGCAACGGCCTGAATGCGATGATCGCCGTGCTCATAGGCGCGTAAGCCGTCACGGATGGCAGAGGGTTCAAGGCCAAAGGAACGTCCCAGAGCTGCTGCCGCGGCCGCGTTGGCCACCAGGTGCCGGGGCACTAGCGGCCCAATGTCCGCCACGGAGGCAAGCTCCACCGCGGAGTCTTTCCGCTCTGCAATAAACGCCCTGTCCACCAGCAGGCCTTCAACCACGCCCACGTTACTGATGGCGGGCATGCCTGT
>JABBNV010000002.1:0-4812 GCA_019352125.1 Acidobacteriota bacterium
CCAGATACGGCGCCAGGACACCGATGGTACGGGTTCTACCGCTGGCCAGCCCACTGGCGGACGGGGATGGAACGTAGCCCAATTCCTCCGCCACGGCCAGAATACGTGCCCGGGTTACTTCGTTAACCCGAGGCAACCCCCGCATGGCACGGGAAACCGTAGCTGTGGACACGTTGGCAGCCTGCGCCACATCGTCAATGCTCGCCGCGATGATGCTCACCCCCTTGCTAGACGCCCGGTTCTCGACGCCTGTCAACCCGCGCAGGAAGCCTGCGACGTAGCCGGATCATGCCCCAAAGCGCAGCCACGATGCCTGCCAGCCCCAGCGCCCAGCCAACCGCCGGCTGACCTGTCAGTTCCATGACCACAGTGATGATCAGGACAACCAGTCCCCAAAAGGCCAGGAAGCCAATGATGATGTCAAAATCCTCGCCGGACCTGGCGCGCCCCGAATTACTCATTTGACTGCCCCTGCGGTGAGCCCAGCAACGATCTTTCGCTGGAAAATAAGCACCAGAATAACCAGCGGAATCGTCACCACAGTACCTGCGGCCATGACCGCGGTGTAGGGCTCCTGGTGTGGCTGCGCACCCGCGAATGATGCTATGGCCACCGTGACGGTCTTCGTTGCATCGTTGGACATTTGCGAGGCAATCAGGAATTCATTCCATGCGGCAATAAAGGCAAGAATCGCCGTCGTAAATACGGCCGGCGCGGCCAGCGGCATAATCACCTTGCGGAATGCCTGCCCCTGCGTGCAACCATCAATGCGGGCGGCCTCTTCCAATTCCCACGGCATTTCACGGAAGAAGGAGGTGAGCGTGTAAACAGTCAGCGGCAGTACAAACGAGATGCTGGGGATGATCAGGGCTTGGTACGTGCCGATCCAGTGAATTGATGTAAACAACTGAAACAGCGGAGTCACCAAGGCAACACCCGGGAACATGGAGGCGCCCAAAACGATGCCCAACACCAAAAACTTGAACCGAAACTCCAGCCTGGCCAGCGCGTAGGAAGCAAAAACGCCCACCAGCAAGGCGACGACGGTGGTAACCAGCGCTACCACCAAGGAATTGAACAGCGCCAGCCCGAAGTGGTTACCCAGATTCTCGGAGAAGACCGTGGCGAAGTTGGCCCAGGTGAAATGAGTGAACCAGAACGCTGGGTCAAAGGTGTAGCCGGAATCCCTGAATGCGGTGACAATCATCCAGTAGAACGGTAGCAAGCACCAGATAAAAATGACGGCGGCCGAGACGTAGGTGCGGGTGCTTGCCCAGCGCTCCCGCCGCTTGGCAGCTGACTTGGGGGCAGCATCAACGGCAATAGCGGTCATTTCACTTTCCCCTTTCCGTTAGGGGTAGCGGAGGCTACAGCGTTGGCACCCAGGAACCGCACAAAAATAAACGCGACGATGAAAATGATAATGAACGTAATGGTGGAGAGCGCCGCCGCGGAGTTGACGCCCTGCCGCAGCTGATCCACCACCAGGATGGACAACGTGGTGGTGTTGTTTGCTCCACCCGTCATGATGGCAGGGAGGTCGTACATGCGCAACGCGTCGAGCACACGGAACAGCACGGCCACCAAGAGCGCGGGCTTCACCAGGGGCAGCGTGATCTGGGTGAACCGCTGCCACGCGCTGGCGCCGTCCACCTTGGCCGCCTCATAAACCTCAGCTGGGATGATCTGAAGGCCAGCCAAGATCAAGAGGGCCATGAACGGCGTGGTTTTCCATACATCCGCAATGATGATGGCCCATCGTGCTGGCCATTCACTCCCGGTCCATAGAATGGCGGAACCGAATAGCTTGTTGGCAATACCTTCGAACGCAAAGATGAAGAACCACAGCTTGGCAGTCACCGCCGTGGGAATGGCCCACGGCACCAACACGGCCGCGCGCAGTGCACTGCGGCCACGGAACGTCCGCGCCATGATGATGGCCATCCAGAACCCGAGAATGGTTTCCAGAATGACGGTCACCACGGCAAAGAAGAAGGTGGTGCCCGTAGCGCTCCAAAATTGGGACCCCAATGTGCCGGGGGCGCAGGGACCGCTGCCGCACTGCTGGGCTAGCCAGTGGATAAAGTTACTGAAACCTGCTGGCCCCCCTTTAACGAAAACTTTGCTGACTGGGTCCAGGCCTTGGTCCTTTTGAAAGGACATGATGACCGCATTAACGATGGGGTAAACAATGACGACGGCCAACAACGCCAACGTGGGCGCAATGAGCCAGAACGCCCAGCGCCCCTGACTCTTGGCTTTTCTATCCTGACCAACTTCTTTGTCGGCCTTATTACCTCGGGGCAGTGGCACCTCCGGCGACGACTTCGGCTCCGCAATGGTGGACATTTTCCCCTCCTTCCCTACCGGTTGTGAAGTAGCGGGTGGCCGCCCAGCTGTTGGTCGGCCACCCGCTACTGACAAATAATGCTGTTACTGGCTGGCAGAGGTGATGGCCGCGCCCATATCCTTGAGGGCTTGATCCACCGTTTTGTCGCCCTTGATGGCGGCATAGGCGTTGTCCTGCACGGCCTTGGTGACAGCCGGATAGAACGGGGTGACGGGACGTGGGACAGCATTTTCAATGGAGGTCTTCAGCACCGGCAGGTATGGCAGCTTGTCGGTCAACGTCGCGTCGTCATACAGGGAAGTCAGCACCGGAGCCAGAGAGCCCTGTGTTGCGTAGAACTTCTCAGACTCTTCGCTGGTCATGAAGGTTAGAAAATCCTTGGCCGTGGCCTTGTGCTTGGAGTAAACGCTGATGGCCAGGTTGTGACCACCCAGGGATGATGCACCGGGGCCGGTTTTGCCGGGCAGCGGAGCGATCCCGAAGGTGTCCTTCACCGTGGAAGCGCCGTCAGTCTTGGCCAGGTTGTACACGTAGGGCCAGTTCCGCAGGAACAGCAACTTGCCGTCTTCAAATGCCTGACGGCCCTGCTCTTCCTGGAAGGTGACTGCTTCGGTGGGGATGTTGCCGTTCTTGTATGCGGTGACCAGGTTGGTCAGCCCTGCCTTGGCTTCGGGCGTATCCAGCGTGGGCTTGCCGCTGTCATCAACAATCTTGCCGCCGGCCGTGTTTATCGCCTCGGCAACGTTGACTGTCAGGCCCTCGTACTTGGCGTACTGGCCCGCATAGCATCCAATATTTGCTGCCTTGGCGATGCTGCACATGCTCATCATCTCGTCCCAGGTCTTGGGCGGAGTGGGGACCAGGTCTTTACGGTAGAACAAGATGCCACCATCGGAGGTCTGCGGAGCAGCGTACAACGTGTTGTTGTAGGTAGCAGTCTTGACCGTTGCCGGCATCATCTTGGACGTGTCGATGGCCATGCTACCTGTCAGCGGCTGCAACCAGCTCTGTGCGGCAAATTCCGCCGTCCACACCACGTCAACATCCACCACGTCATAGTCAGACTGCTTGGCCTGGAAGTGCTGCACTAGATCATCATGCTGCTGATCGGCCTTGTCAGTCTGTTCCTTGAAGGTGACCTTTTCATCCGGGTGGGCGGCGTTCCACTTGTCCACCAAGGGGCGAACAACGTTGCTGTTGTCCTTGCCTTGAACGTATGTGATGGGCCCACGGTCCTGAAGATTATTGGCCGCGTCTCCGCTGAGCGAGCCCCCGCTGCTACTACTGCCGCCCCCTCCGCCACTGCAAGCGGCCAAAGAGAGGGCCAATACGGCCACTGCGGCCAGGGGTGCCAGTTGTTTTGTTCTGTTCATGCTGAAGCTACTCCTCGTTGAGCGGGCGGGCAGACTGCGCTGCCCTGCTATTGCATTGAAGTGATGTGGCTCACTCTAATGCCGTCGCGTGGGGTGTGCAAGCGCTTACATACCCCGTGTTTCACCCACCCAATCAAGCAGACGAGCTTGGCTAGCCCTTACCCTTGAACAGCCCGGCGATCTTGGATCCCAGGCCCTTGGCGTTCTCAGCCACATCCCCGGAGATGAACTCCTTCACGTTCTCCGTCGCTTCTCCAGCGAATTCCCTGACGTTGTCAGCAACGTCACCAGTTAGATGTTTGGCGTTCTCGGCCACATCCCCGGAGAGGAACTCCTTCACGTTCTCCGTGGCCTCGCCAGCGAATTCCTTGGCCTTATCCACAGCGTCTTGGGCAAAATTGTCCTTGTTGCCATTCTGTTCGGTCATGTCTCTTCCCAACGTGAATCACCCGAAGGTGCGGATTCACCGCCGGTAAAGTGCCGACGGTGCCGTGCGCGCGAAAGACCGCGTGTGCCCCAGACTAGCGGACACGCTCAGCCCGCGTGAAGCGGGTGCGAGCGCCGGCACCGATACTGACCAACACTGCCGTGCTACGGCCCAGCACAGCATCCAACCCCTCCACCAGGTCAGCAATGTCCCGCGCTACCTCATCCGGTGCTACCCCTTGCCGCGGCAGCACCCGGACGCGTAGTCCGGGGACACCATCCATCTCATAGGTAGCAACTGTTGCACCCACCAGATCCGTCCGGGCAGACAACGCTGATTTCAGTGCCTGTTCCGCAACTGCCCCGCTGATAGTCACCAGACCCGGCGCCCCGCCGTCGTCCTTCTCAGACCCATGGGCCAGGACATTGGCCCTACCTTTGCCCTGCGCCGCCACCCAGAGGACCATCAGAATTATCAGCACCACGCAGGCAACGGCCACACCGATCCAGATCCCGCTAGTGCCGGTACTTGCCAGTGTGGTGCGAGCGGCAACGGCACGCAGCGAGTCCGACGCTGCCCCGGCCCAGTTTTGCCAAAGGGTTGCCACCGCAGGAACCGCAGCAATGGCCACCAGCAGAGTTCCTGCAGCCAGAAAGACCAGT
>JABBNV010000002.1:4822-38046 GCA_019352125.1 Acidobacteriota bacterium
ACCAGTCCAATAAGAGCTAAAAGTACTCGGTTGAGCCCGCGAGGCGTAGCGTTCATACGCCAATCACCCCGGAATGGGAAACGTTGACGG
Organism: Acidobacteriota bacterium; assembly: GCA_019352125.1. Taxonomy (GTDB): domain Bacteria; phylum Actinomycetota; class Actinomycetes; order Actinomycetales; family Micrococcaceae; genus JABBNV01. The sequence goes on from JABBNV010000002.1 coordinate 4,913, forward strand.
TAACCGTTGGCATGGGCGACGGTGCCATCTTGGTCAGTTCCGCTTCCACCGCTTGGGCAATGCGTTCGGCGCTGACAGCCATTCCTGACGTTGGGCGCACATTCACAGTCACCAGCCGTTGGCCGACCACCACCATGACTTGGTCACGAGTCACGCCGGCACTCAGCCGTGCCCGGCGAGCCAGAGCCGCTGCAATGACTTCGTCATCCACCACCGTATGGACGCGTTGATCCAGCAGCGTGTGCCGCGCTCGCTTCCCTGGCAGCACGGCGTTGAGGAAGAACAGCAGGCCAATCAGAAACAGCACCACACCCACTAGGCCCAGCAACACGGGCTCGGTTCCCGCGGGAAGATGCGCCATTTTATCCACGGCCGTTTGCGGATCATTGAGCCATGGCGGCTGACCCACTGCTCGCAGGGCGGATTCAAGCAGTCCATAGATAGCCAAGAGAATGATCACGGCAGCGGCAACACCACTCAAGACGGACCGCGAGGAATGCGTTTCGCGGCGCAGCGCCTTAGCCATCATGCGCTGTTGGCCGTCGGTCGATTCCGCGCTCATTGCACCCTCCGGCCAGTGACGTGTTTGGCTCCCGTGATGCGAATATCAACGCGGCTCAGCTCGGAACCGGTGAGCTCCCCTACCGTAGCTCCAATAATGCCCTTCGCCGCCACGGCGCGGTCCCATACGGTACCGCCCAGCGCGGCAACCTTGGCAGGGTTATGCACCACGTCCATCAAAGGGGGGATACCAATGGGGACGGCAACGGACAAAGCCAGCAGGCCGCCGTCGTCCGCAAAACTTACGCGCACGTCCGCAGCCGAGACATCAAAAGCCTTGGCCGTGGCCATTTTGGCGATACTGCCCAGGGCCGCCGCATTGATGCGATTGTGGCCAGCCAGCTGCCCAGAACTGGTATTACCGGTACCTGCCGTCACGAGGAGGATCGCCGTCCGGTGAGAGCATCAATGACGCCACGCGGATCCAGCTTCCCTTCCAGAGCCCGGCCAACAGCGGCTCCCACAAGCATGAAGATGACGGCAATCAAGAAACCCCAAAAACCAAACTGGAACGCCATGAACGCTAGAAACGCCCCCACGCCCAGGCCAACTACTGTCAAATTCATAGCACTTCTCTCTTTGCTCCGGTGGAACCAGTGCCCGCGGTAACGTGGCCGCTGGGCCGTGCTGAAGCCTTGTCCTCGACCGTGGCAATGAAGACATCCGTGATCTCAACATTGACTTCGATCACCATGAGACCTACCAGCTTTTCAACCGCTGCGTAGACGGCCGATCGAATGGCATTGGCCAGCTGCTGCAGCGGCACCCCATATTCCGCCACCAGATTGACGTCCACAGCAACCTGCGTTTCCCCCACTTCCACGCGAATTCCCTGGGTCATGTCCGTTGAGCCGACAGCGTCACGGATGGCTCCCAATGCACGCGCAGATCCGGAGCCCAGGCCGTGAACGCCAGGAACGGAGCGTGCCGCAATGCCCGCAATCTTGGCGACGGCCGCATCGAAAATGACCGTAGAACCTTGAGCCCCTGGGGTAGGCGCGGTGCGCGGAGGAAGTGAATCCGCCGCCAAGGGTGCCGGTGTTGGATCAGTCATGGATTCCAAGCCTCTCTATTGTTCCTACCGTAAGCCTATGCAGGGACACTCAGCAGGGCAATGCGATGGCACCTGCTATTGGGCGTTCGACTGCGACGGCGGCATGATCAGCACCGGGCAACTGGTCTTGTAGACAAGACGATGCGCCAACCGTGGAGATACGGAACTGATGGCACCGCGTGGAGCATCCACCACCAGCAACTCCGCGCCCATGGATTCGCCCAGTAGTACTTTGCTAGGCGTACCGCGCACCAGCTTGCACTCCACCTCAACACCCAGGGTGTGTATCACTTGGTCTCGCAGGGCTTTCTCCGCCTGAGCAAACAGTGTCTTTGTATCCGCTGCAACCGCCGGCGGCCTGGTCCCCGAAGTACCTGGTGCTCGCGGCGGGGTCCATGCCTGAACGGCCACCAGTTGAGCGTTGCGGAGTTCTGCCTCCCGCGCGGCCATCCGCAATGCTCCCGGTGAGCCGCTTGATGCGCTCACACCAACCACCACTTTGGTCATGACTCTTCTCCTCTTCTTGACACGGGTTCCTTAACTCTGGAGAGCGGATCTGCCACGTCCTCCAACCCCTTACCTTCAGCATCCACGCCAAAGAACAGCGCAATCAGTCCACCGAGCAGCATGATGCCCGCGCCCAGGTAGTAACCGGCGCTCAGTGGCCCCCTGTCATGGCCGTCACCCACCAAGGCTCCGAAGATCACCGGCCCCAGCGACCCGACAATCTGGGCTACTGCAAAGAAGTACGAAATTGCTTGCCCACGCAATTCAAGAGGGAAGATCTCGCTCACCGTCAGGTACGCGCTGGACGCACCTGCGGAGGCGAAGAAGAAGGCTACACACCACAAGACGACGTGAATGGTGGCGTTAATGCTTCCAGCCTGGAAGAGCATGGCGGAAAATGCCAGCACGACGGCGGCCAGGCCGTAGGTGCCAAAAATCATCTTGCGTCGGCCAACAGTGTCAAAGAGTGGGCCCAGCAACAGCGGGCCCAACAGGTTTCCGATGGCGAAGGGGAAAAAGTAGATTGCAATGGAGCCCTTAGGAATGGCGTAGAAATTCTCTAACACCAAGGCGTAGCTGAAGAAGATGGCGTTATAGAGGAAGGACTGCGTAATCATCATGCTGAGGCCCAAGAACGTTCGCTTGGGGTAGTCCTTGACGAACACGCGCACCACTTGGGAGAACGGAACGCTGGTTACTGGAGCGATCAGCATTGCCTGATCCTCCGTGACCACACTCAGCGTCTTCCCGGAGGCTTCCATATCCGCCTCGATCTTGTCCACAATGACGGTGGCTTCGTCCCCCTTGCCGTGCGTCACCATCCACCGCGGGCTTTCCGGGATGTGCCGGCGCAGGTAAATGATGATCAGCCCCAGCACGGGGCCAATGAAGAAACCGATCCGCCAGCCCCAACCGTTCGCGAAGTCCGGGTTGTCAGTCGGGAGCAGGAAGAAGTTCGCTGCGGCGCCTAGAGCAGCACCAGCCCAGTACGTTCCATTGACGGCAATATCAACCCGGCCGCGGTACCTGGAGGGGATCAGCTCATCAATAGCGGAGTTGATAGCCGTGTATTCCCCGCCGATGCCGGTACCCGCAATGAATCTGAAGACCCAGAGAAACCACATGTCCTGGGAGAGACCAGCAATTCCGCTGGCCACCAGATAGATGGCCAGGGTGAGGATGAACAGTCGCTTTCGTCCGAGCCTGTCTGCCAAGCGGCCAAAGAAAAGGGCACCCACTACCTGACCAATCAGATAGACGGTGCCCGTGAGGCCAATTTGCTCACTGTTCATATGGAGCGCAGTGGCAAATCCGTTTTGCGCAACAATTTGAACTTCCAGACCGTCCAGAATCCACGAGACTCCGAGGCCCACCACCACCGTCCAATGAAATTTGGTCCACGGCAGCCTGTCCATCCGCGCCGCAACAACACTGCGGATCGGCTTCGGCGTGTCAACACTTGCTGAGTTAGTCACTGCGCTCCTCCTTGAGGCCAACGGCGGCATAACCTTCATGCCCTGCAGCAATACATTGAGCTCGAACGTCCCACCGTCGACCCCACGCCACAGAAACTTACTCGCTTAGACAGTGTGCTGACAAATGTTTTTCAAAACACTGGATGCCGGAAAAGAAAAAAGAACCCCTCTCATGGAGGGGTTCTTTAGTGTGGCTCCGACCGGCGTCGATCCGGTGACCTTTCGATTTTCAGTCGAACGCTCTACCAACTGAGCTACAGAGCCTTGGTGAACTGATCACCTTGGACATTTTCGGTCAAACCGAAAAACCAAGCGACCCTGACGGGACTCGAACCCGCGACCTCCGCCGTGACAGGGCGGCGCGCTAACCAACTGCGCTACAGGGCCTTGAATTTAGCACTTTCGGGCCAAATCAAGAGTTACATCTTATCAGCATTTTCACGCTGTTTTCGCCATAAGCGAGTACCCCCAACGGGATTCGAACCCGTGCCGCCGCCGTGAAAGGGCGGTGTCCTAGGCCGCTAGACGATGGGGGCATAGGACACATTCAAAACACGAGCTGCCGAAAAAAGTGCAAGCAGATTGCTCCGAAGTGGACCTATAAAACTATAGGGGCAGATCCCCAAATACACAAAACGCCGCACAAGTCTGACTCGCAGAACCGATTCGATCAATGCCGCGATGGACAAATCGAGATGACAGTTGGTGGGGCTTCAGTTGACTGAAGCCCCACCAACTGTCATCTCACGCGTCAAGAAACTAAGAAGGTGCCAGAGACACGCCGGTGCAAATGTTAGAGAATTACATCCCTGTTGTTTATGTTATTCATGTGGCAAGTGTTGCCAAAGTGACATTTGTACACGTAGCCTATGTCCTGTTGTGTTGACGCAATCAGGCAAAAGTAGTGCGACCGGAGACTTTAGCTCCCCGGATGGCAGCGGAACTCACCGCTCTTTTAGCCCCAGATTGGCCTAGTGATCTAGTCCCAGTCGCGTCACGCACATTGGGCTAGTTGAGGACAATGGGTATGAGTTTGGCGAAGCAACCAGCTGACGTCTCGGTGAAGGGCAAGGGTCGTCGCACCATGCGCACGGTACATTTTGCCGTTCGCAGCACAGTTGTTGTTGCCTGCGCCGCTCTGGTGTTGGGCTCCATCACCACAGGCGCTCAAGCCTCCGTACTGCCAACCTCCGTCCAGCCAGCAACGGCACTGCCCGCGCAAAAGTCCACTATCGACATCCCTACCCCGGATGATATTGCTGCCGCAAAGAGTAGCGAGGCGGGAACCGCTGCCGAAGTTACCAAGATTGAAGCACTGCTGGACGCTGCCAACGCTAAGCTGAAGGCCAGCATTGGTGATTCCAGCCGCGCAAATGATGCCTACACGTCCGCATTGACCACGCTGGCGGATCGCCAGAGCGCGGCCGCCACTGCTAAGGCCAAGGCCGCGGAGGCTCAGGCAGCTTCAGACAAGGCCAAGAAGCAAGTGGGTCAACTAGCTGGGGACCTCTACAAAAATGCTGGCATGACGCCGGGAGTGCAATCCATCCTGACCGGCGCAACCAATGCTGACTCGCTCTACGAGGCCTCCACGCTGAACGCCCTGGGGGAATCGCGCAACACCATCCTTGCCAACGCGCAGAGCGCTGCCGGGTCCGCAAAATCGCTTAAGGACCAGGCCGACGCCGCGCAACGTGCGGCAGACGATGCCAGCAGGACGGCCAACGACGCAAAGTCCGCGGCACAAGGCGCTGTGGATGCTCAAAACCAGGCCGTCGCCCAGACAGCCAGTGACAAGTCCACCTTGATTGACCAGTTAGCCACCTTGCACAACACCACCGTCGCCTTGGAAACTCAGCGGGTCAACGGCCTCGAAGCGCAAAAACAGCAGGCAGCTCTGGCCGCCGTGATGGCAGCAGCTACGGCCAAGGCTGCCGCAGACCAACAAGCAGCATCTCAAGCGGCCGCTGCCCAGGCCGCGCAACAGCTGCCCGCTGCGCAGACGCAGGCAGTGGTGCCGGTGCAAGCCGCGCCCGCACAGCCAGCTGCACCGGTTGCCTACACTCCCCCCGCGGCACCACAAGCGCCCCCGGTCAACAACCCTGCCCCGCCGAGCTCAGGTGGCGGCTCAGTGGTGGGCTTTGCCCTGTCAAAGGTGGGCAGCCCGTACTCCTGGGGCGGCACGGGCCCGGGTTATGACTGCAGCGGACTCGTATGGAAGGCCTACGCCTCTGTGGGCATCAACCTGCCCCGCGGTGGTAGCGACCAGTTCAACGCAGCCCCCATCCACGTACCGCTCAGCCAAGCCCAGCCAGGCGATTTGGTGATGTTCAACTCGGCCGGGCCCAACTATTGGACGCACATTGCCATCTACATTGGCAACGACCAGATCGTTCAGGCCCTGAACCCGACAGATGGCGTTTCCGTGAACACGATCGCCAGCATGTGGGTTCCGCCGTATGGAATCGTTGCCCGGTACTAGGGAGTACCGAGCAGTGGCCCGAAGGAGGGCCTGTCCTCCAGTCGCGGATCCGGTACATCCCGCACCACCATCACCGGCCCCTTCGCATGATGCAGCACCCCGTCCGTAGTGGAACCCAGCAGCATGCCAGCGAAACCACCCTTGCCTCGGGAGCCCAGCACCAACAGTTCTGACTCACGGGAGGCCTCGATCAAGGCCTCCACGGGTTGCGCGTCAATGAGTTCCATACTGATGTCCAGCTTCGGAAAGTGACTCTGCAGCCAGGATTTCCCGGCAGCTAGTTGGCCACGAATTTCCTCAAACAGGCCGTCATGATCAACCGCCGCGGGCATCCATGCCAGGGAGCCGTTGTACGGCGGAACGGCACACAGCACCCGCAGAGACAACCCTGAACTCATTGCATATTCAGCGGCAGTCAGGACGGCGGACCGGGCCTGCTCCGAGCCGTCCACACCCACCGTCACCTGCGCCTTCACATCCTGCGGCAGGCTCTGATCCTTGCCGGGATGAGCGGGCGCTTCGCCCAGACGAGCCGCACAGGTCAACGGAACCGTCACGGTGGGGCAATGCGAGTGCGCCGGAAGGGCACTGGAAACCGAACCCAACAGGCGCCCAACAAAGCCGCCCCTACCGCGCGTACCGAAAACCAGCATGGTGGCCGTCTTGCTGAGGTCCAGCAGCACGCCAGCAGCATCCCCGCTTTCCACACGCGCATCCACGTCAATGTTGAACGAGGCTACTTTCTCCTGCGCATGCGCAACTACAGCCCGGGCACTCTCCCGGATGACGTCGTCGTCAACCGTGGCGTACCCGCCGTCCAAACCTGAAGCCGCAAACACCGGCACGGAATAGGCCGTTACGAGGTGCAGCGGCAGGTGTTGCCGCTCCGCTTCCCGTGCCGCCCAGATCACGGCGCAATCGCCCTGATCCGAACCGTCCACACCCACCACGATTCCGGTGGCTGGAACGGGCGCTTCCTGCGGATCAATCTCTGCTGATTCGTGCGTCATCGTCGTGTTCCTCCATCCGGCCGCGTCCTTGCGAGCAGGGCCATACTCACGACTATCGTCGCGAATTGCGGGCAGGTCAAGCAGCTGCCTACTTCTGCCAGGCCGCGCCGCATGGCAGAGTGTGACCATGCGCACTGTGGAGACCGTTTCCCTGCATCTTGACCCAGCCGCCGTAGCTGCTGCCAAGCACGCCACCGCGGCACCGCCGGGGCCCCGTCCAGCCGTAGATGCCGGCCCTTGGCAGGCGGCGGACACTGCCTGCGAGCAACTGGACGCTCCACTTGCTGTGCTGGATCTGCAAAACCTCTCGCGCAACGCGGGGGCCCTGTTGCGGCGCGCCTCCGGTACCCCCATTCGCGTAGCCAGTAAGTCAGTGCGCTCCCGAGCCGTGTTGCGAGCCGTGTTGGCCCAGGACGGTTTTAGCGGAATATTGGCGTATACCTTGCCAGAGGCCTTGTGGCTGGCAGAAGAGTTCGACGACGTGCTGCTGGGCTACCCGTCCACGGACGCTGCTGCAGTGCGCACGTTGGCCGCGGATGATCAGCTGCGCTCCCGTGTGACGTTGATGATTGATTCAGTGGAGCACTTGACCTGGCTGGAGTCTGTCCTTGACGCAACGCCTCACAGCACTTCGGAGATTCCCGTGCGCCTAGCCATGGAATTGGATGTGTCCTGGCAACCGAGGGTGGGTCAACAAACCCTGGCTCACATTGGTGTGCGGCGCTCCCCCGTGCGCACCCCCAAGGATGCCGTGCAGCTGGCACGCAATATTGCTGGCCGAACCCGCAACGGCAAGCCACGCTTTGTTCTGGTGGGGATGATGGCCTACGAGGCACAAATTGCCGGGCTGGCGGACAGACCACTCAATATGGCCCGCGGTGCGGCCATCTCGGCCATTCAACGCCGGTCCAAGGCAGACGTAACAGCGCGGCGGCAAGCGGTTGTCGCTGCCCTGCGGGAGGTCACACCGCTGGAGTTCATCAACGGTGGCGGCACGGGCAGTCTGGAATTCACCCATAGCGATTCTTCGGTGACCGAGCTGGCGGCCGGATCCGGTCTTTTTGGACCAACGGTCTTTGACTTTTACTCACATTTCCGGCCGGCACCCGCTATTGGGTTTGCCCTGCCCGTGGTGCGACGGCCCGCCGCAGATACCGTCACGGTGCTGGGCGGAGGATGGATCGCGTCCGGCCCACCCGGGACTGATCGAAGCCCGACGCCGGTGTACCCGGCCGGGTTGAGCCTGATTCCCACCGAAGGAGCCGGGGAGGTGCAGACACCGCTGGTAGGTGATGCCGCCAAGACCCTGTCCATCGGTTCAAAGGTGTGGTTCCGGCACGCCAAATCCGGGGAAGTTTGCGAGCATGTCAATGATCTGGTGGTGCTTTCCGGAGCGGAAGTCCTGGGAAGTGTTCCCACCTACCGCGGCGAGGGGAAGGCCTTTATATGAGTGCTCCAGCACCGCATCATCGGGCGGCCCGGCCAGAGCGTTGGCACAACTGGGCGGGGGATCAGGTATGCCAGCCAACCCGCATAGCCAGGCCCAGCACCGTGGCCGAAATTGTGGCCTTAGTGCAGCAAGCGGCTGCCACCGGCCAACGGATCAAGGCCGTGGGAGCTGGGCACAGCTTCACTGACATTGCGCTCACCGAAGGCATCCAGCTCAGCTTGGATGCGCTCACAGGCCTACAGAGCGTCAATAGGGCCACCGGCGAGGCAACGTTTGCCGCCGGGACCCGGCTCTACGATATTCCAGCGCTGCTGGCCCCGTATGGACTGGCCATGACCAACCTGGGCGATATCAATGTGCAAAGTTTGGCCGGCGCCATCTCTACGGGCACCCATGGGACGGGGCTGCGCTTTGGCGGGATTGCCACGCAAGTAACCGCACTAACCTTAGTAGACGGAGCCGGGACAGTGGAACACGTCTCCGCCACTGAGAATCCCGAGCTGTTCTCCGCCGCGCGGGTGGGGCTAGGAGCCCTGGGTATCATCACTTCCATCACTTTGGCCTGCGTCCCCGCGTTCCGACTGCACGCCGTCGAACGCCCCGAAGGTTTGAATTCGGTGCTGGACGGACTCACACAACGCATGGCGAGCGTGGATCATTTCGAGTTTTACTGGTTCCCGCACACAGAGGTGGCTCTCACCAAGACAAACACCCGGTCGGAGGCCTCCCCCTGGGAACACAAACGGGTGGATGCAGGTTCGCGCCCGCTGCATCCAGCGCGACGCTTCCTTGATGACACTCTCATGTCCAACACGGTGTTTTCCGCTCTCTGCAGTGTGACTGCTCGGATTCCGCAGAGCATTCCGAGGGTCAACTCGATTGCCTCGAAACTCACCGGGAACCGGGCCTTCGCTGACGCCTCCCATAGAGTTTTTGCCACTGAACGCCGAGTCAGGTTCCGCGAAATGGAATATGCGGTGCCGCTGGAGAGTCTTCCGCGCGCATTGGCTGATCTCAAGGCGATGATCGAGCGTAAGGGGTACAACATCTCCTTCCCGGTAGAAGTTCGCTGCGCGGCAGCTGATGACATTGAGCTCTCCACCGCATCCGGACGGCTCACCGGCTACATTGCCATACACCAATTTAGAGCCACCGAGCACACCGATTATTTCCATTCAGCAGAACAAATATTTTTGCGCTTCGGCGGCCGCCCCCACTGGGGCAAATGGCATTATCTGGACGCAGAATCTTTGCAGCCCCTATACCCTGAGTTCGAAAAGTTCTGTATTCTGCGACAGGTGGCAGACCCCCAAGGGATCTTTGGAAATGCCTATCTGGATCGGGTTCTTTTGCCGCTGCCATCAGTGCGGTAATGACCCACTAGCGCCTCAGGAGTAGTTTCGCGATGACAACTGTGCCACAGGTATCCGAGCCGGAATCCACAACGACTGTGGTGATTGGGTCCGGCTTTTCCGGCTTGGCCGTGGCATCCGAACTCTCACGGCAGGGCGTGCAGACTATTGTGTTGGACGGGTTGGAGGCGTCGCCTAGCCTGAACCGCAGCCCGGCGCACAGCGAGTCAGCCTGGGGCCAGCGTGGGGAAATTCTTCGACTCCTGCGGCACTATGCCTTGAGCCACCAGCTGGACATCCGCGAGCGCACCAAACCGATGCAGCTGGTACGGGGCACCGTTGGGGTCAAGGGCGCATGGGCGGTACACACCGCTGACGGCGTCGTCATGGCGGACAATATAGTCCTGACCCAGTGCGCCGAGAACCATTTCAGGCGAATTCTGGCCTCTTTGGGCCTGGCGCTGGGCAAGGACGCGGTACGCGCCATGCGATCTCTGGGCATCTACCTGGTAGGAGTGGGCGGCGCCTTGACCCCCAGCACCCAAGAGATCATGCGGCAGGCCAAGGTAGTCAGTCACGCCATTTCCAGTACGACGGCGGCTGCTTAGTCTTTCGCGCCGGCGTTGCCAGCGTCAGTCCTCGCCAGCGCCCAAGCGACGCTTGACGAAGATGCCAATTCCAGCCACCAGAGCCACCAACACCAGCCCCAGCACTACCAATACCCAGGGGAACCCGCCGCTAGCCGAAGCAGAAGCGGGCGCGGAACTCTGCTGCGGGCTTTGCGGGGCAGCCGCCGTTCCCGCACTGGCAGTATTGACCGGCGCAGCACCTGACGTGGCCGTAAAACTGAAAGTGCCGTCAATCGGGTGGCTATCGGAGGAAACCATCCGCCAATTGACAGTGTAGGTTCCGGCCGGAGCGCCAGCCTTGATGTTTTCGCTGGCCACATGGTCAATCACGCGCACGGCGCCGTCTGCCCAGTCCTTGCCGGTGGAGTCCAGAATCTGAATCTGCGAACCAATGGCCGCCGGAGTGTTATCAAAGGTCAGCGTGAGCTTGCTGGGCACCGATGTCACCGTCGAACCGTCAGCCGGATTTGTGGACTCCAGCACATCGTGCGCGCTGGCAGCCGGTGCACTCACCAACGCTACGGTCAACAATGCCAGCAGCGTAACCATAGCCAACAGCCATATTGCGGCTCGAGAAAGTGAACGTGAACCAGCTGAAATCATTTTGCTTCCTTTGCCTTGACAACAAAATTAACGTTACGGCAACAGGAGTGGCCAAAAGTACCGACTAAGATTTCTCAGGGGAGAAATTACACAGCGCACTCATTGTCCGGGAGGACCCTCATGGCCGCAAAGACCAACAAGGCACGCGAAGCTGCTTCGGCGCAGCGTGCGGGCACCGCTACAGCGGTTGCTCCAAAGTCCTTCTTGGACAAATACTTTATGATTTCGGCCCGCGGCTCCAACTACTCGCGTGAAATCCGCGGAGGCTTCGCTACCTTCTTTGCCATGAGCTACATTGTGGTGCTGAACCCGCTGATTCTCAGCGGTGCGGACTCCTCCGGTGGCACCTTGGGCATTGAACGGGTAGCCGCAGTAACGGCATTCGTCGCCGGTATTCTGACGATTCTGATGGGCGCTTGGGCCAAACACCCCTTCGCTCTTGCCACCGGGCTTGGCGTTAACGCCTTCGTCGCGGTGACAGTGGCCAGCCACCCCGGTCTGAGCTGGCCAGACATGATGGGCCTGGTGGTACTCGCTGGCTTGACCATGTTCATTCTGGTGCTCACTGGCTTCCGAACGGCGGTATTCAAAGCTGTACCCGAGGGACTGAAAACCGCCATTGTGGTGGGCATTGGTCTCTTCATTGCCTTGATCGGCTTGGTCAACGCCGGATTTGTGCGCCGCATACCTGACGTTGCCGGAACAACCGTTCCGGTGGGCTTGGGCTACGATGGCAAACTGCTGGGCTGGCCTACGTTGGTGTTCGTTGTAGGCCTGATCCTGACCATTGCCCTGGTGGTCCGTAAGGTCAAGGGCGCCATCCTGATCGGCATCGTGGTCTCTACCGTTCTGGCGAACGTCATTGAGGCAATCGGCCACATTGGTCCCAGCGTTCAGCCGGGCAAAGACTTCAACCCGCAGGGCTGGTCTCTCGTGGCACCGGAACTCTCCAAGTGGGGCGCACCGGACCTCTCCCTGATTGGCAAGGCCAACCCCGTGGGCGCCTTTGCACACCTGGGCCCTCTGGCCGCCGTCCTACTGGCCTTCGTCATTCTGCTCAGCATCTTTTTTGATGCCATGGGCACCATGGTGGGTCTGGCTGGCGAGGCCGGAACCATTGACAAGGATGGCAACATCCCCAATGTGGATCGCGTGTTGCTGGTTGACGCCTTTGGCGCGATTGCCGGTGGTGGGGCCTCCGTGTCATCCAACCAGATTTACGTTGAGTCCGGGGCCGGTATCGGCGAGGGCGCACGCACTGGTCTGGCGTCCGTAGTGACTGGTCTGTTGTTCATTGTGGCCATGTTCCTCACCCCCTTGGTGCACTTGGTACCGTTCGAAGCGGTAGCCCCTGCGCTGGTGGTGGTGGGCTTCATGATGGTCTCGCAGATTGGCAAGATTGATTGGAAGGACATTGGTATCGCCCTCCCGGCGTTCCTGACCTTCACCCTGATGCCATTCACTTACTCCATTGCCAACGGACTGGGCGCCGGGTTCATCGCGTTTGTGCTGATCCGACTGTTCCAGGGCCGCGCCAAGGAGATTCACCCCTTGATGTGGGTTGTTGCCGCAGCGTTCCTGCTGTTCTTCGGCATTGGGCCCATCGAGCAACTGCTGAACGTCAAGTAGATCGGCCATGCAGATGAACTCCGCTCCGTTCGCTGTTGATACCCCACCCGCTCAGTGGTCCGGGCGCTTCGACGGCGACGGGACGGAACATCGCCGGTGGTGGCAGGCAGTTACCACTTACCCCGCGCCGGGCACGCCCGACGTCGTCGTACTGGGTTTTGCGTCCGACGAAGGCGTTCGCCGAAACCAGGGACGAACTGGCGCAGCAACCGGGCCAACAGCCCTGCGCACCGCGCTGGGGCCCTTGGCGTGGCACCTGAACAAGACTGTGGCCGATGCCGGCGATGTAGTAGTCACCGGTGATGGGCTAGAGGCTGGGCAAGCGCGAGCTGGCCGAGCCATCAGCGCTGTGCAGGACGCCGGTGCACTCAGCGTGGTGCTGGGCGGCGGCCACGAAACGGCATTTGCCAGCTATCTAGGCATTTCAGGGAGTGCCAACTTTGCCCAGCAACGCTGGGGAGTGCTGAATTTGGATGCCCATTTTGACCTGCGAGCGGCACCGGAGCCCAGCTCTGGCACACCGTTTCGCCAAATGGCCATGGCAGAGCGGGCCGCAGGACGCGCGCTCAACTACGCCGTGCTGGGTATCAGCGAAGTGAGCAATACCGCAACCCTGTTCAACGCGGCTCATGAACTGGGCGTGCGGTACCTGCTGGACGAAAATTGCTCCAGGGAAAACAGTGCCCAGTTTGTAGCCGACTTTCTGGCGGAGATTGACGCACTGTATCTGACCATTGACCTGGACGTCTTGCCCGCTGCCGTGGCCCCGGGCGTGAGCGCGCCAGCCGCCTATGGCGTGCCTCTGGACGTGATTGCGGCTGTATGCGCACAGGTGGCCGCCACCGGGAAACTGCGGCACCTGGACGTGGCCGAGCTCAACCCCAGCCTGGACGTAGACAACCGGACAGCCAAGGTGGCCGCCCGGTTGATCAACACGTTGATGCGCTAAATCAGCGCCGTAGCATTACGCCAGCGGGCCGACGGCGGATTCGGCCGCCGCGCGAATCGCACCGGAGCCCACCAGTACGTCCGCAGCCTCTAGCTCTGGAGACAGGAACCTGTCCTCTCCCGGGCCGGGCACTACTTTGCGCAGTTCCGCAATAACCGCGGCAGCTGCAGGTCCCGGGCTCAATTCTCCCTCAGAGAACTGGACGCGCATGTCAATAGCGCGGGTGGCCGTCACCAGCTCAATGGCCAGTACCCGCCGCAGGTTCTCTACGCCGAGGCGCAACTTCCGTGCTGCGTGCCAGCCCATGGAGACATGATCCTCTTGCATGGCTGAACTGGGTATCGAATCTACCGACGCTGGCACGGCCAGACGCTTGCTATCGGATACCAAACCAGCCTGGGTGTACTGCGCAATCATCAGCCCTGAATCCACACCCGGGTCCCCAGCAAGGAATGCAGGCAGGCCGTGCGAGCGGGCCGGGTCGAGCATCCTGTCCGTGCGACGCTCCGCCATGGAGGCCAGATCCGCAATGACGATGGCTAGGAAATCCAGCACATAAGCCACGGGGGCTCCATGGAAGTTGCCGTTGGAAGAAACCCTGCCGTCCGGCAGCACCACGGGGTTATCAATGGCCGCAGCCAACTCGCGGGTTGCGACTAACTCTGCGTGATCCACGGAGTCACGGACTGCCCCGGCCACCTGCGGTGCACAGCGCAACGAATACGCGTCCTGAACCCGACTGTCCCCGTTGCGGTGGCTGGCCACAATGGCGGAATCGGAGAGCACTCGCAACATGTTGTCTGCACTGGCTGCCTGGCCGGGATGTGGCCGCAGGGCAGCGTGCAGTTCCGGAATGAATACCTGATCTGTGCCCAGCAATCCCTCAACGCTCAACGCGGCCGTGATATCCGCCGTCGTGAGCAAGTTGCGAATGTCCGCAATGGCCATCAGCAGCATGCCCAGCATGCCATCTGTACCGTTGACCAGCGCAAGGCCTTCCTTCTCGGCCAGCACTACCGGAGTAATTCCGGCCTCAGCCAACAGCTCCGGAACCGGGCGAACTTGCCCATCGGGGCTAGCAGCCTCCCCCTCGCCCATCAACACCAGGGCGCAATGAGACAGCGGTGCCAGATCACCGGAACAGCCAAGTGAACCAAATTCGCGCACCACGGGGGTGATGCCCGCATTCAGCACGGCCACCATGGTTTCCAGCACCACGGGGCGGATTCCGGTGCGGCCAGATGCCAGCGTCTTGGCACGAAGGAACATCAACGCGCGCACCACCTCCGGCTCAACGGCCGGGCCCATGCCGGCTGCGTGAGACCGAATCAGAGATTTCTGCAACTGGGTGCGCTGCTCCTGGGGGATGTGCTTGTTGGCCAGTGCCCCGAACCCCGTGGAAATACCGTAGGCCGGGATCTCCGAGTGCGCCAAGGTGTCAATGTGCTCGCGGACCTTGGCAACCTGCGCCAACGTATCCGGGTCAATGACTACCTGAGCGCCGTGCCGCGCCACTGCAAGAACATCCTGCGCAGTTGTGCCACTGGCGGAAAGGGTAATGCTTGTCATTTCAAGTCCTCTATAGATGTTGGAGATCAGTTTTCCTGCATGGGGATGCGGACGCCGCGCTCGGCAGCAATTTCCTTGGCACGGTCATAGCCCGCATCAACGTGGCGGATCACGCCCATCCCGGGATCATTGGTGAGCAGGCGCTCCAACTTTTGAGCGGCCAGTTCGGTGCCGTCAGCCACAGAGACCTGCCCTGCGTGGATGGAGCGGCCAATGCCTACCCCGCCGCCGTGGTGAATTGATACCCAGGTGGCACCCGAGGCGGTGTTGAGCAAGGCGTTCAGCAACGGCCAGTCCGCCACGGCGTCCGAACCGTCTGCCATGGCTTCGGTTTCGCGATAGGGGGAGGCCACTGAACCGGAATCCAAGTGGTCCCGCCCAATCACGATCGGCGCTTTCACCTTGCCATCGGCTACCAGCTGGTTGAACAGCAAACCGGCCTTGGCCCGTTCGCCATACCCCAGCCAGCAGATGCGAGCCGGGAGACCCTCAAATTCCACGTGTTCTGCGGCGGCGTCCAGCCACTGGTGCAGATGCGTGTTCTCCGGGAAGAGCTCCTTCAACGCCGCATCCGTAACGGCAATGTCCTCGGGATCACCGGAGAGCGCCACCCAACGGAACGGGCCCAGCCCCTCGCAAAAGAGCGGGCGGATATAGGCCGGCACAAAGCCTGGGAATTCGAAAGCACGGGCATAGCCGCCCTTGCGCGCCTCATCGCGAATGGAGTTGCCGTAATCAAAAACCTCCGCGCCGGCGTCCTGGAAGTCCACCATGGCCTCCACCTGACGGGCCATTGAGTTCTGTGCCTTCTTAGTGAACCCTTCCGGATCCGCCTCAGCCTCGCGCTTCCACTCGTCCACGCTAATCCCCTCCGGCAGGTAGCTCAGCGGATCATGCGCACTGGTCTGGTCCGTGACGATATCCACAGTGAGCTCGCCTGCGCGGTGCCGCCGCAACAACTCGGGGAACACTTCCGCAGCGTTGCCCACGTATCCCACGGACAACGGCTTTTGGGCCTCTTTAGCGGCCTGCACCTTGGCAATGGCGGCATCCAAGTCAGTTTCGACGTCGTCCAAATAGCGCTTGCCCATGCGACGGCGCAACCGGGTCTCGTCCACGTCCACTACCAACGCTGCGCCCCCGTTGAGGGTCACGGCCAACGGCTGCGCGCCGCCCATGCCACCGCATCCACCGGTAAGCGTCAAGGTGCCAGCCAGCGTGCCGCCAAAACGCTTAACGCCGACGGCAGCAAAGGTCTCGTAGGTGCCCTGCAAAATGCCCTGCGTGCCAATGTAGATCCAAGAGCCCGCGGTCATTTGGCCGTACATCATCAGGCCCTCAGCCTCGAGGCGGCGGAACTCAGGCCAGGTGGCCCAGTCGCCCACCAGGTTGGAATTCGCCAGCAATACTCGTGGCGCCCACTCATTAGTGCGGAAGACGCCCACAGGCTTACCGGATTGGATCAGCAGCGTTTCGTCCTTTTCCATGCCCTCCAGCGTGCGGGTGATGGCATCAAAAGCTGCCCAGCTCCGCACAGCGCGGCCTGTTCCGCCGTACACCACCAACTCATCCGGGCGCTCAGCAACTTCCGGGTCCAAGTTGTTCATCAGCATCCGCAAGGGAGCCTCTGTTTGCCAGCTCTTAGCCGTCAGGGTGGTGCCACGAGCGGCGCGGACGGGACGAGCTCCGGTGGTGAAATCTGCGGGGGCCATGATCGAATCCTTCATTTAGTGGGGAACAGTTATGTGCTTACCTCCACTAAACCCTCTTCACTAACCGCTGGGTATGCCGCTGGGCCGGAGCATGTCCGGCATCCCAGACTTTGCCCTCTGCGTTAGGCGCAGGGCTAACCGTCAGCAGCTTGGGGGCGCCCGTAAATGCGGTGCGAGAGCTCGCGGGCAACCCTGCTCACCCGTTCGGCCAGCTCCGGCAAGCTTTCCACCGGGACCCTGTCCTGCTCGAATGTCACAGCCACGGCAGCCGTCGGCCAGTTCACGTGGTCAGTGACGGCTACCGCAATGGACCCAAAGCCCGGCGTCACCTCGCCGTGTTCTTCCGCGTAGCCACGGATCCGCACCTGATCCAAATGCTTGGACAGCACTGAGTACTTTTCAATAGTGGTGCCACTCTGGTTCCTGCTGCTGAATGCCGCGTCGTTTGGATACAGCGCCCGCACTTGAGCCTTTGGCAATGCGGCCAGAATCGCGCGGCCACTGGCCGTGAGGTGGCTCGGCAAGCGCACGCCTACATCCGTCACCAATGACGGTCGGTTCTTGGCTCGCTCCTCCACAATGTAGAGCACGTCGCGACCGTGCAGGATGGCCAGGTGCGCGCTCTCGCCCACGGTGTCCACCAAGGCCGCCAGCAATGGCCGCCCCAGCCGGGAAAGTGGCTCCTGCCGCGAATAGGCACTGCTGAGTTCAAAGGCACCGATGCCCAAGCCGTAGCGTTTTTCCTCATGCAGGTGCAGCACAAAGCCGTTATCCGCCATGACCCCCAGCAGGTGATACGCGGTAGAGCGCGGGATACCCAAGCTGGCAGCGATGGTACTGGCGGCAACGGGGCCACGCTTGCTGGCCAGCAGTTTCAGGATGCGGAGCGTACTTTCAGCAGCCGGGACCTTGGACGCTGGCCTGGCCGGCCCGCTCATTTGGCGGACCAGCCCCCGTCCATGGTGTAACTAGCCCCAGTCACCATCGCGGCATTGTCCGCAGCCAACCAGGCCACCAAAGATGCCACTTCGGCGGGCTCCACCAAGCGTTTGATAGCTGCCTCTGTGAGCATTACCTTTTCCAACACCTCTGACTCTTCAATTCCGTGAGCCTTGGCCTGGTCAGCAATCTGGGCTTCCACCAGCGGTGTCCGGACGTAGCCGGGATTCACGCAATTGGAGGTCACCCCATGCGGGCCGCCTTCCAACGCGGTGACCTTGCTAAGGCCTTCCAACCCGTGCTTGGCACTGACATAGGCGCTCTTGAAGGGGCTGGCACGCAATCCGTGTACGGAAGAAATATTGATGATGCGGCCAAATTCCTTGGCATACATGGAGGGCAGGGCCGCCCTGATCAGCAGGAACGGCGCCTCCAACATCAGCGTGAGAATGCGGCGAAAATCTGCTGGCGCAAAGTCCTCGATGGGGCTCACAGTTTGGATTCCGGCGTTGTTGACCAGGATGTCCGTTTCCAGAGTCAGGTCCTCCAGCGCGGCGGTATCCAACAAATCCACCGCCCAGGCCCGGCCACCCACTTCTTTGGCTAAGGACTCTGCCGCTGCTCCGTTGAGATCCGCCACCGTGACTGTGGCGCCAGCTGCGGCTAGGGCATGAACAACCGCCGCCCCAATCCCGGATGCCCCGCCGGTGACCAATGCTGTACGGCCGGCCAGCGGCCCAGCACTCGATGTATTCATGAAATCTCCTTGCAGTTGGATGTGGTTGGTGCAATCAAATCTGGCTAAGCGGGGTCCGTCAAGACCGGCAAGTGCTGCGAAAAGGCACGAACCTGCGCATCGCCTAGTAACTGCGCTGGCATGGCACCGCTGAGCAGCTTTCGTGGCAGCGTGGGCGCCGTGCCGAAGGGCTGGTCACTTCCGGCAATAATGATGTTCCCGTAACGACGTCCCTTGAGCATGGGCGGGTCCGCAATAATCACGGTGTGGGGAAAGCTTGCCGCAATGGTGGCAGCCTCACGCCGCGCTGTACTCAGACTGGGTGCGTCACCGCAATTAACAACGTAGATTCCACCAGGTGCAAGTACTCTACGTGCGTGAGCGGTGAATTCCATGGTGGTCAGTGGGACCGGGGTAAAGGAACCGGAGAAGACGTCCCGGATGATCAGGTCTCTGCTGTCCTCGGTCAGGGACTGCGTTACTTCCCGCGCCTCACCCACCCGAATCTTCAACAGCGGCGCCCGGGGAAGATCGAACCAGTCCCGCACGAGTGCCGCCAATTTCCCGTCTATCTCCACCACTGTGTTGCGAGAGTTAGGGTATGCGGCCACCAGGTAGCGTGCCATGGAACATGCTGCGCCACCCAGATGGAGGGCTCGCAGCTTAGTCTCGGCCGCCCAGTGGCTCTCCACCAGAGCCATGATCCAGCGCATGTACTCGAATTCCAATCGCAGCGGATCCGCCAGATCCACATGGGAGCTCTGGGCTCCATTGATTTTCAGCAGCCACCCGTTCGGATTGTCGTCGTCGGGAATCAACTCGCAATCCCCCGTGTCCGTGTAGTGGATGCCTGCCACCGGGCCACCCGTAGGTTTACTGGCCATTGATGCGCAACGTGAAAGACAACATAGAGCAACTCTAGCTTTGCCGCTCCAGTGCAGCCTCCAGGCGGTCAATCTTGGCGGTCAATTCTCCGGAATATCCGGTGCGGATATCCGCCTTGAGCACCAGCGCTACGCGTGACCCATAGCGCCCGGCTGCCTCGGTGGCTCGCTTCACGACATCCATCACTTCATCCCATTCTCCTTCTATCTCGGTGAACATGGACGAGGTGTGGTTAGGCAGGCCAGACTCCCGCACAATTTTCACAGCCGCTGCCACCGCGTCGTGTACGGACCCTGTGGCGTCAACCTCTCCGGACCCGGACGGTGCTACTGAAAATGCAACCAGCATAATGACTCTCCTCTATGCGCTCCCGCGATACTTCACGGTGTGGGTTATTCCTTGCTCCAGTGTGTCACTGCTCGGTAGTGTGGGCAGGTGTCAACTTCACAATCTAGACCTTTGCGCGCCGACGCCGTCCGCAATCTGGAAAAGATTCTTGCCTCGGCCAGGGAATGCTTTCAACTCCGGGGCCCTACCGTGTCATTACAGACCATTGCGGACCACGCTCAACTGGGAGCGGCAACCCTCTTTCGGAATTTTACTGACAAGGATCACCTGATCCTCACCGCCATGGATCAGCAGCTCCGCCTCCGCGTGGATCCAGTAGCCGAGGCGGCGTTGGCCTCTGATGATCCGTGCAAAGGCTTCTTCGACATTCTGCGCACCATCATGGACGTCGCCGTCACGGAGCTGAACATGCTTCATGCGCTGTCCGGCACCCGGGATGTACTGGCGGATATTAATTTGACCGTCTTGGCCGCCTTATCCACCTTGCTGGGCCGAGCACAAGCAGCAGGAACGATGCGTGCGGACCTGGCACCGGGCGATATTGCCCCGCTGATTGCCATGCTGATTGCCGCGGTTGAACTCGGGACCGCAGAAGCGCCTATCTGGCCGCGTTACATGTCCCTCCTGGCCGACGCCGTCACGCTACAAACGAGCCACGGCCAGCTCCCGGATGCCCCACCCATCGACGAATTTGATCCTGCACGGCGCCTGTCCCGATGAGGTACCTTTGCTAAAAAGAACTAGGGCATTCCCGCAAGCCGCAGCAATGCCGCGGCTGCAGCGCCCACCACTACAACCACCAGAAACGGTGCCTTGAACCACAGGGCAACACCCGCCGCGAGTAGGGCTCCGATTCTGGCATCGAGCGTCACGGCCGTTCCGCTGGCCACCGTGTTAATCATGGTCAATGAGGCCAACAAGCCGATGGTCAATGTACCGGCCACACGCTCCATCCGGGGGTGCTTCATCCACGAAGCTGGCACCAGGTAGCCGAGCAGCTTGGTTGCAAACACAGCTGCTGACGCAGCCAGGATCCACCACCACACTAGGCCTGACCTCCCGCGGGATAGGGATCCAGATCAGGTTCCAAACCGTCCGTTTCGTGTCCATTCCGGAACCAACCGATGGCTCCAGCCACCACAGCAGCCACCAAAATAGGAACCCCTGGTGGCACAAATGGCACCACCAGTACCGTCACCACGGCACAAAGAACGGCTATGGCAGCGGGTTGTCTGGCCTTGACACGTGGCCACAGTAGTCCAAGAAAAGCCGCAACTGCAGCCCCGTCCAGGCCCCACTGTTTGGGGTCCCCCAGTGCATTCCCGGCCAACGCACCCACCGCAGTAAAGATGTTCCAGAGTATGAAGATGCCAACTCCCGCAACCCAAAACCCCCTGCGTCGCTCAGCTGGATCCGTTTGCCCCGTACTGGTGGCAGTACTCTCATCAATAGTCACCTGCGCCATCAAGACCTTCTTGCCAGCCCGCGGCTGTAATAGCGCGTTGAGTTGCATCGCGTACACGCCGTTGCGGATACCCAGCAGGGCTGCGGCACTCAGTGCTGCGACCCCACTGCCGCCGCCCGCCAACACGCCCACGAAGGCATATTGGGAGCCACCAGAAAACATCAGCAGGCTTAGCGCCATGGTTTGCCAAAAGCTCAACCCTGCGGCCACCGAAAGCGCCCCAAAAGAGATCCCATACAACCCTGTGGCAAGGCTGATGGATAGCCCCACCTTGACGGCCGGGGATTGCCAGAACGTCATGGCTTTCGTAGGCTCCATGCCCACATCACCAAGGGAACTTGCAGGGGTAGCCGGATTGAGTGGATGACCTTGCTGCGCTTGTCCCCGCGTGGCCCCACGGCTCGCTGCAACGCCGAAATATGCCCGGCCGTAAAGCCTACATACATGGCTGCTGTGGCGGTGGCAGCAACCTTACGCGTGCCAGGAACAAGCAGTCCAAAGACCGCCGCCCCCTCGAGGACTGCACTTACCGCTACCCACTCACGCCGCGTCATCACGCCGCAGACGCCCTGGGTATCAGTGCACAGGCTCCGCGGGACCACCGGAAAATAAAACTCCGGGTTGGTGACGTGATTGAGCGTGCTGGCGCCCAACAATCCAGCCATGGCTAGGAGACTAAGGGTTTTCGCTTTCATGCGTGTCGTTCTCTGCTCAGTAGTTCAGTCCCCGCAAGAGCATCAGCAGCGCGGACAAGGGCAAGATGAGAAAAGGCTTGGGGAAAATTGCCCACCATGCGCTTATCCCGGACGTTGTACTCTTCGCTCAGCAGACCCACGTCATTGCTGAGCCCCACCAGCATATCCATGAGTGCCGTAGCCTCCTGGTGACGATGGGTATGCGCGTATTGTTCAACCAGCCAAAACGAGCATGCCAAAAACGGGTGTTCACCCGGCTCCAAACCGTCCACGCCAGTCTCCGTGCGGTAGCGCAGGAGCAGGCCCTCTTCCCCAAGTAATTCACGCTCAATGGCCGCCACCGTGCCCAACATGTGCGGATCGTCATAGGCTAAGAAGCCCACCTGTGGAATCACCAGCAGCGAGGCATCCGTAGCGGCGCCGTCGTACGTTTGGGTGAACGTGTTCAACTCAGTATTGAAACCATGCGCCATGATTTCCTGACGCAATGCATCACGATGGCGTTCCCAGCATTCCACGGGACCGTCCAGACCGTGTTCGCGCACGCCGCGCACGGCGGAGTCAAAGGCGGCCCACATCAGCACTCGCGAATGCGTGAAGTACTGCAAGGCACCCCGCATCTCCCAGAGGCCGTTATCCTTTTCGTCGATGCGCTTTTCAACAAAGCTCATCAGCGAGCGCTGCAGCGGCCAGGAGAAGTGATCTTCCGTGCCCCCTGCCTCGCGGAGTTTTTGGAGCGAGACCATGACTTCACCCACCACATCAGCCTGGTATTGCCCCACGGCACCGTTGCCCACCCGAACTGGGCGGGAATTCTCATAACCCGTGAGATGTGGTAGCTCCTCCTCCACCAGAGTGCGTTCTCCGGCAAGGCCGTACATGATTTGCAGGTCATCCGGGTCCCCGGCTACGGCGCGCAGCAGCCAATTTCGCCACTTCAGCGCTTCGTCCTCAAAACCGTGGGTCAGCATTGACTCCAGCGTCAGCGCCGCATCTCGCAACCAACAGTAGCGGTAGTCCCAATTTCGGCTACCGCCCAAGTCCTCCGGGAGGGACGTGGTGGGCGCGGCCACTATGCCGCCCGTGTCCTCATGGGTGAGCGCGCGCAGCACCAGCAGAGAACGCACCACGGCCGCCGAGTGCTTGCCTGCATCCGTACAACCGTCTGCCCAGCGTTGCCAGTAGTCGATTGTTTCGGTCAGCGCATGATCAATATTGATACCTGCCGGGATGGACCGATGGGAGGGGTACCACGTCAGCTCTAGATCAACCGTGTCCCCTGCGGTAACAATGAATTCCCCGGCATGGGCATGATCTTTGGCCGTAGGCAGTTTCCCGCCCCGCAATGCCAAGGCATTCGGGCCGGCGACGGCTAGCAACACCGGGTGCCCGTCGTCGTCCTTCATCCTGCTGACCCAAGGAACTACCCTGCCGTAATCGAAGCGCATCTTGAGCTCTTGGCGCATTTTTACCGCACCACGCAGGCCCTCAATCCGCCGCACCAAGGAGGCTCGGCGATCCCCCACCGGCATGAAATCGGTAACCAGCACCTCACCGTCCGCATCCGCCCACTCGGTTTCCAACACAAAGGTGTTGGACACGTAACTGCGCCGAACCACTGTTGCCTCGGTGGAGGCGGGTGCCACCAGCCAGCGACCGTCATCGTCCGTGCCCAGCAGCGCAGCAAATACTGACGGCGAGTCAAAGCGGGGGAAGCTCAGCCAGTCCACGCTGCCAGTTTTAGAGACCAGCGGGCCGGAGTGCATGTCCGAAAGTAGTGCGTAATCGTCGATCCGTGAGGCCATTCCTCTACCTAATCACACCTCGTACTGCGGCAGGATCATTAGCAGTGATCTCGTGGATACCCAGTGAGACGCAGAGATCCACATCCTCCGGAGCATCAACAGTCCAGACGCGGAACCTTCGCCCTGCGGTAAGCCACGTCTGAATCCTCTCCGGATGGCGCCGAACATAGTCAATTCCCGGCCCCGCCAGACCAACCGTTCCGTCGTCAAGATTTCGTTCTGCCCGCTCTAAAGACTTCTTCACTAGAAGGGCAAGCGCCGCATTGGCAACCGGCCCCAAGTCCAGGGACGCGGCAATATCCTCCGCGTCCACGTCGTCAACCAACTGGCACAGCTGATCCCCCGAAACGTAATTGGCCATCGTTTCCAAGGAATCGGGGGAAAAACTCATGAAGGAAATCACCACATTGCCAAGTTTTGACCCCTCGGCTACCCAACCTCTGCTGATCAGCACCGCCAACGTGGCTTGTTCAAGCGCAGCGTCAAAAGAGACCGAATGCTTGAATTCAATAGCCAGTCCAATGTCACGGCCCGCTGCCAAGAGAATGTCCAGCAGTTCACTCAGTGTCAGGAGTTGCCGGCTGACCCCACCAAATTCATCCGGTATCTGCGCGCCCTTCCACGAGCAGAAATCCAACTCCCGCAACTCATTCAAGGTGTGTTCGGTGACATCCCCGAAACCGTTAGAAGTCCTCTCCAGCGTGTCATCGTGGATCAAGACCACCTGGCCGTCCTGCGTGAGGTGAACGTCGCACTCAACGCCATCGGCGCCGTCGGCCAATGCCTGCATATAGGCGGCCCGAGTGTGTTCAGCAAAATGGGTGCTGGCGCCGCGGTGGGCGTAGATCAATGGCTTCATGGCATTACGTTATGTCATCACACTGTGTACAAACCCGAGCACCAGATGAAGTCCACCTTAACTTAGGCTTACTGTATGACGGCTGCACAAATCTCGGTGGATCCTGACGCCGCAAAACTGACGGCGCTCAAGCGGATGAAGCGTATTGCCCTGGCGCTGTTGATAGTCATGGCCATCATCTTCGTCTTTTCCTTTGCTTTGCAGCGGCAATACCCGTGGCTCGAGTATCTGCGCTCTGCTGCCGAAGGTGGCATGGTTGGTGCGCTGGCCGACTGGTTTGCCGTAACGGCTCTGTTTAGATACCCTCTGGGCCTCAAGATTCCGCACACGGCCATCATCCCGAACCGGAAAAATGAAATCGGTGCCAGCCTCGGCGAGTTCGTGGAGGCGAACTTCCTCTCTGAAGAAGTAGTCACCGCCAAACTGGCGAGCGTGGGCATTGCCGCGAAAATTGGCGCGTGGCTGACCAAGCCGGAAAGCGCCCAACGGGTGGCCACGGAGGGCTCAGCAGCCATACGCGGCGTTGTTGCAGTCCTCAATGACGATGACGTGCGGGACGTGATCGAATCCATGGTGCGCAAACACCTGCTGGATCCCCCGTGGGGCCCCCCGGTGGGCCGAATGGCTGCGCAGATTTTCGCGGATGGGCACCATACACAGTTGGTGGATTTGTTGGTGGACCGGGCCGAGGGCTGGGTTGCCGCCAATCGGGATGTGATTGCAGGTCTAGTTTCGGACAGGTCACCGCACTGGGTGCCGAACTTCGTAGACGGCCTAGTGGGAGACAGGGTCTACCTGGAGTTGGCGAATTTTGTCCGCGCCGTGCAGCTGGATCCGCATCATCAAGTCCGCCAGCAGATTGATCACTACCTGCTGTCACTGGCCCAGGATCTGCAATCGGATCCGCTGATGATTGCCAAGGCCGAATCCATCAAGGAGCAATTGCTGGACGACCCACGGGTACGTGAGTTGGCGGGCCGGACCTGGGACACCGTCAAGACAGCGCTGATGACCGCTGTCGACGATCCAAACAGCCAATTACGCATGAAATTTACGACGGCGGTTCAAGAGTTGGGAGCCCGGCTGGTGGCGGACGCTGAGCTATCCGGCAAGGTCAATGCATGGATTGGCGATGCTGCGGCGTACCTGGTGCGCACCTACAGACACCAGATAGCCAGCGTCATCACCGAAACCGTGGAACGTTGGGACGCCGAAGAGACCAGTGCCAAGATTGAGCTACAGGTGGGCAAGGACCTGCAATTCATCCGCATCAACGGCACGGTAGTGGGCTCATTGGCCGGGCTGGCCATTTTTACCGTGGCCAACCTGATCTTCCCATAACTCCTTTTGGCTATTTTTGGCGGACTCGGGACGCCGCGATCTTGTCGATCTGATCCTTGCTCAACTGCACCAGTCCCGGGAACTTCTTGCCACCAGTCTTGTCCAACTCTGCCTTGAGCTCCTCCGGCCATACCTCTGGTGCTGGCCCAAACGCTAGCTTGGTCTGGTGCACCACGGCCCGGCCCATCAGTAGGTTCCCAACGCCACCTACCACTGCCCCGATGCCGAACGGGATGGCCCGGCCCACAATGGCGCCAGTCTCCCGCATCATGAATCGCCTCAGGAATGCCTTTTGGAGGCGTCCGCTCAGACCCTTCAACACCGTTCTGGGCATGCTGGTTCCAACAGCCTTGCCCCAATTAGTCAGCGGGGAGGTTCCTCTACCCGCAGCGTGGCCGGCGAATCCCTCCACCATGGAGGCGCCTTCTTCGCCAAGCATCACTGCCATCACTAGTGCGGAGGAACGCTCCGGATCGGCTAACCGCACGCCGTGAAGCTCAGCAATGGACTGTGCGTAGAGAGCGGTAGTTTCCAGGAAGACCACCGTGGCCGCTGCGGAAATACCCAGCGACGCAACGGTCCCCAACCCGGGAACAATCGCGGTGGCGCCAATGGCAGCACCTCCACCGGAGACGGCACGGAGAAAGTCTTTTTCAATCCGTGCACTGAGTTCGCCGGGAGTGGCGTGCGGGTATCTGCGGCGCATTCGGCGAAGGTTGGCCAGCACCACAGGGCGCTGCACCTCAACAGCCCTCAGCATTGCATTGCCCAGCGCAGGCTTTGGCTTTCCATCTGCATCAAACGCCACGTTTGCAGCAATCTTGATGGCAGGGTTGATCCTTCCGGACTTTCTCTTACTCAGTTCCTTTGCCATGACCACCTCAACATTTGGGTACGGCCTCAGCCTAGGCCAAAGGCATCTGCCACACCCAACTTTTCCACCAGCTCACAGCCTGCTCGCCGCCTCTTTGCCGCTCGGATATATCTCAGGCCACGCTGGTTTTCACCGCAGCTTCAACCTCGACTTTGCTCCGAAGAGTCGGGATTTGCTGAGCGCAAAGAGCTTCTCGAGGATCAGCACAATGAGCAAGACCATGAAGCCCAGCGTCAGCAAGTGAGTGTGCACCACTGCCTGTTGGGTATCCTCCGTGAAGTGCTGCGCCTTGGCGTGCTCACGGTAAAACAATCCTGAAAGTACGCCCAGTATCAAGTGGGCCAAGGAAGAGTAAAACCGTTTCTTCACGGCAATCCCTATGTCTCATCAGGCCCATTTGGGCCACTGATTTATGTCTAGGAATCAGTGCGGGTGGGCGGCTCAATCATTTGATTGGCTTGGGCATAACCCTTTGGCTCGGCTAACCCGCTGCGGCTAGGCAGTTGCAGCTAGTCCGCGGGCACAAATGCGTAGGGGACGTGCCCGGTCAGGAAGGCTGCAGCATCCCTCAGCTCCGCCGCACCCAATCGGTGGCCCACCCCGGTGTACGTGGCAGCGGTTAGTTCCGTATTTTCCTCCAACCAATTTGCGGTGAAGTCTACCGCGTCCGGATTGATCACTAGATCCGCCACATCCCTGCCCCAAAAGAACGGGATTTTTGCCTCCAGCGGCTCCATGGCGGCCAACAGATCATTCTTCAGGACAAATCCAGACAGCCCGACGGCGGCGGTAAAGGCTTGCGGGCGCAAACGCAACAGTGTGGTGGCCATGGCCATCCCCTGGGAATACCCCAGCAGGGATATGGAGGAGAAGCTGTGCCGTGCCATGGCTGTGTCCAGCCAGGACAGGGTTGCCGACGCTACCTTGACGACGTCGGCAAAGTCATTGTTGAGGAAGTAATCCAGCAAAAACCAGCCATAGTCCCCGGAAATCTCCAAGGGAGCCCTCAGCGCCGCGCATGTCATCGCGGATGGCATGGAGCTGAAGATGTCCGCCATCCTCTGCTCACTGGTTCCGTAGCCATGCAGCATCACCAAAAGCGGGGTCTGATCCCGCGCCGATTCATCCTTGGACCACTGCACAATCGTCACCAGCACAGCTTCTCACGGACGGCACGTTGCGCACCTCGCTTTCTATGGGGTAGCGTTTGTATCTGGTACCAAGTACCCCAAGTACTGCTGCTCCTGCCGAGCCCCCCAATATCGGCAGGAGCAGCTTCTTTTTAACATCTCATTAGCCGCCAAAAAGCCCTCTGGCAGGCTCTTATGAAGGGTGTCTACGCGGCCACGAATTATGGTCTAGAATCACCTTCCGGTATAGTGGAAGGCCTGCCCGGAGCCGGGTGGGTAAAAGTCACACGCAAATGACCTCCATGGGAGAAGCCCAAATGCCGAAAGACCGAAGCACTACACAGATCAACGAAGCGGCTATGCCGCCCGGAAAGCCCGGTAAAAGCCGGTTGCCACGCTTGAAAAAGCGCCGCTTGGAAGCGGACCACGTCAATGTGGTTGATAAGCCCCTCTTGAAAAAAGCTCTTGGCGGAACAATCGTCGGAAACACCATGGAATGGTACGACGTCGGAGTCTTTGGCTACCTCATCACCACCATGGGTCCGGTCTTTCTGCCCGAATCAGACCCCGCGGTTCAGAAGCTCTTCCTGCTCGGAACCTTTGCCGCCACCTTCATCGCCCGTCCCCTGGGTGGAATCGTCTTTGGCTGGCTGGGAGACAAGGTGGGCCGCCAGAAGGTGCTGGCCACTACTTTGCTGCTGATGGCCGCCTCCACCTTCCTGGTTGGGTTGTTGCCCAGCTACGCCATGATTGGCATCTGGGCAGCCGTACTGCTAGTAGCACTGAAACTTGTTCAAGGCTTCTCCACGGGTGGCGAGTATGCAGGTGCCACCACGTTTGTGAGCGAATACGCGCCGGACAAACGCCGCGGATTCTTCGCCAGTTTCCTGGACATGGGTAGCTATATCGGTTTTGCGATTGGTGCCTCACTGGTATCCATTCTGCAGATCACTCTGGGTCAGGACGCCATGGAAGCATGGGGCTGGCGCCTGCCGTTCCTCATTGCTGGCCCCCTCGGTGCCATTGCCGTCTACTTCCGATCCAAGATCGAAGAATCTCCCCAGTTCCAGGCAGCTCTGGATCTGCAGGAAGAGGCGTCTTCCGCTGCAGCGTTGACCGATGCAGAGGTAGCCAAGGGCCCGCTGGGGCTGGTCAAGGCGTACTGGCGCCAAATTGTGTTGGCCATGATTCTTGTTGCTGCCGCCAACACCGTTGGTTATGCCCTCACCTCTTACATGCCTACCTATCTGACCTCTGCCAAGGGGTACGACGAGTTGCACGGTACGGCGCTCACCATCCCCGTGCTGGTGATCATGTCCTTGTGTATTCCGCTCACCGGGCGGCTCTCGGACAAGATTGGCCGCCGCCCCGTGCTATGGGTCGGTGCCATCAGCACCATAGTCCTCTCCATCCCAGCGTTCATGCTGATCGGCATTGGCGACATCTGGTCTACCCTGTTGGGGCTGGCACTGGTGGCCTTCCCTGTCACCTTCTACGTGGCCAACCTGGCTTCCGCTTTGCCGGCCATGTTCCCCACCGCCAGCCGTTACGGTGGCATGGGCATCGCCTACAACTTTGCGGTAGCGATCTTTGGCGGTACTACACCGTTCATCATTCAGGCCCTCATTGATGGCACCAACAATGACATGATGCCCGCGTACTACCTGATGGCCACCTCATTCGTCGGAGCCATTGCCGTGTACTTCCTCAAGGAATCAGCTGGCCGACCGTTGCCGGGCTCCATGCCCAGCGTCTACGACGAGGCAGAGGTTGAGGAGCTGGTTGCCACGCAGGATGCGAATCCTGACCTGGACCTGAATGAAATGCCGTTCGACGAAACCTATGAGCCGGCCACCCCGGCAGAAGGTATTCCCGAAACGAAGATTTCTGCCTAACTCAGGACTTTTTGACCCGGCTTTACGAAGCCCGGTGCGCGCAGAATATCTCTGCATGTACCGGGCTTCGTAAGTTAACAGCCGCTATGTACGTAGTCGGCCGTGCCGTTGGTTATCGTCCGCGCCGGCCCACCGCTGCGGCCAGCCGCGGGGGCACAATCTTGGATAGGGCGATCACGGCTTTATACCGCCGCGAAGGAATGGACACGGCGCGGTGTGATTGCGCGTCCGCGAGCGCTTCAGAAACCACCTGCGGAGCATCCAGCCACATCCAATGGGTAATGGTCTTGGTGTTGGCAGACATCCGCTGATGAAATTCAGTGTGCACAAAGCCTGGGCACACCGCGGTCACGTTCACGCCGCGCGGCCCGTACTGGAGATTGGCCCACCTGCTGAAGCTAATCACCCAGGACTTTGCTGCCCCGTAGGTACCCCGCGGAATGAAACCGGCAACGCTGGCCACGTTGATGATGCTGCCACTCCCCCGTTCCAGCATGGGTGCCAGGGCTGCGTGCATCAGTTCCATGGGCGTCTGCACCAAAATGCGTAAATGGTCCAGTTCATCCTTGAGCTGGTTTTGTTCAAATGGTTTCGCTAGGCCAAAGCCCGCGTTGTTGATGAGCAGCGTGACCGGATCCGTGGTGTCCGCAAGCCGCGCTGCCACCGTGGCAACGCCGTCGTCCGTGACCAAGTCAGCGGTCAAAACTTCCACCACAACCCCAAACTCCGCCCGCAAGCGAACGGCCTTGGCCTTCAGCCTCTCGTGGTCTCGGGCCACCAACACCAAGTCATGGTGGGACTGCGCCAACTGTTGTGCGAACTCCGCGCCGAGCCCGGAAGTGGCACCTGTGATCAAGGCAATTTTCCTCATGACCCCCATGCTACTCAGCTAGGCTGAGTGCACCAGCGAGGGAGCATGATGAACGTCAATGATGACGCACACGTTGAAATTCTAGAGATAGCCGACGACGGCGTTGCGCGCGCGCAGGCACAGTCACCACTCGTAGAGCGTCCGGAGGCCAACCCGTACGTGATTGCACTGTGGGTACTGGCCGCCGCAGTTTTGGCTGGGGCCGTTGCCTCCGCCGCTGGGGCTGCCCTCACGCAAACCGGCGTAACCTACGGCAGCTCGGGGGGCCGGCCCACCATTTCCTCCATGCCCTGGTATTGGTTCCTGTACCCACTGGCGAACACTTTGCCCGCGCTGGCCGCGCTGCTCTTAGGGACTGTGCTGGCACTCCACGCAGTACGGTCGCGATGGCCCAGGGGAGGACCGGGCACCCCGGCTCCGCAGCCCCTACATTCACGGGTGCTGGCCAATACTGCGCTGTGGGCCATCGTGGGAATCGCCGCAGCGGTGGGTTTCATTGGCATGAACGGAAAGTTCCAGTACTTCCTGTTTCAACTATCCTTGCGACTGCCCAACGCTCCTGCCCGTGTGGACCTGATTGCACCGTGGAGCGAAGTGTTTGACCCACTCGCCGGTTCGGCGTTTGCCGCAGCATTCTTGCTTGCGGCACTGCTGTTGGTCCGCTCTGCCTGGAACTGTGACAGCCGCAGCCTTCGAACAACTGCCCCAGTTGCGCATCGTTCTTCGCTATTTCTAATTGCGATGACTGTGGTGGCGCTGGCGACTCTGGCAATAGCGGGTGTGGCCGCCAGCGCTGCTTACACCTACCGGGTCTCAACCCTGACTCACATTATGGGGCCCAACCGAAACGTCGAGCCAGCACCCTTTGGCGCATTTCTCATGCCCGCGGCCGGCCCACTATTGCTGGCCGGTCTAGCCCTCAGCGTTGCGTGCATATTCCTCTGGCTGCATATTGCTAGGCGCCCGCAGCATCCGCATACTGGGCAAACTCCGCCGGATGCTGCTGAACAAAGCTAGCCACAAAGGGGCAGCTCGGCACAATCCGCTTCCCGGAAGCCACCACGTCATCCAAGGCGTAGCGCACCAGTACCTTCGCCAGCCCGGCACCCTGGTAGCCCGGCAAGGTCTCGGTGTGAACAAAGTCAACGTGTCCTGGAGCGTCCGTGTAGTCGGCAAAAACGGCCAGCGTTCCGGCCACCGTCAATTCGTATCTGTGCAGCTCATGGTTGTGACTTACGGCGACGTCAGTGTGGAAGCTTTCACTAGTTTCACTCATGTCCGTAGCTTTGCACTGCGGCGCGGGGTTGTCGAGGGGGTGCCTTTATCCGTGCCCGCTAGGCGAACAAATAAAGTGCGCCACGAACGCGCTCCAGCCGGTTTGATGGGTAGCACCCAAACCCTCTCCGGTATCCCCGTGGAAATATTCGCTGAACACTGGGTGCGGGTCCCATAGCGGGCCACTGGGAAAGTCCCTGGGCGTGCCGGGTCGGCGTCCACGCTCTCCTGGTCGGTAGAGGTCAGTGAGCCTGACTTTGATCTCCTCCGCTTCTGCCCGATAGCCCAGTTCTGTCAATGCGCCCACCAATAATGCGTTGACAGGGAACCAGACTGGACCCCGCCAATTGGAGTTGCCGCCAAAGAGCCCCGAATCCGAAACTCCCGGCAAGTAGGCCATGGTCATGGACCGGCCGTCAACGTCAACACTGAACGGCTCCCGGTATGCAGCAGAGAGCGCTCTGATTCCGTGATCGGACAGGAATTCTGCTGGATCCAACAGCCGCTTCAAAACTCGCTGCCGCCTGTCTTCCTCCAACAATGCCAAGGTTCCTGCGCGGAAGTGATCCGTCTGCTTGCTCAATCTAGCCAGCTTGGCAGCAAACGCTGGCAAGCTTGTAGTGGCCCACTCCGGCAAGGCGGTCACTGCTAGGAGTGGCATCAAGCCCACCATGGAGCGCACCCGAAGTTGTTCTTCTGTGCCGTCGGGCCGGAGCAACACGTCATAGAAGAATCCGTCGTCCTCATTCCAGAGCGAATTACCGGTGTAACCAAAGTTCTCCATCGCGTCAGCAATGCCGAAGAACTGCCCCAGGAAGTAGCTGGCCATGTCTTCCCAGCTGGGGTCCGTACTAGCAAGTTCCAGCGCAATACGCAGCATCCCCAGCGCATAGAATGCCATCCAGCTACTGGCATCAGACTGCTCCAAGCGGTATCCGGGTGGCATCGGAGCGGACCGGTCAAAGAGGCCGATATTGTCCATACCCAGGAACCCGCCCTCAAACAGGTGGTTTCCGTCCGCGTCCTTCCGGTTG
>JABBNV010000129.1:0-499 GCA_019352125.1 Acidobacteriota bacterium
TTGGAAATTCCGCCCCCCACAATGAACAGCTCGGGGGAAAACAGGAATTCAACGTGAGAGAAGTAGCGTTGCAGCCGCTGAGCGTATTCCGGCCAGCTGAGACCGTCCTTTTCGCGCGCCGTCGCAGAAGCCTTGGACTCGGCGTCTGCGCCGTCAATCTCCAGGTGGCCAAGCTCCGCGTTGGGAACTAGCTTGCCATTGAAAATGAACGCCGAACCAATGCCGGTGCCCAGCGTGATCACCAGCACCGTGCCCTTGACGTCCTTGCCCACGCCATAGCGGGCCTCTGCCAAGCCAGCCGCGTCGGCGTCGTTAATGACCTGAACATCACGCTTGAGCTCGTCTGTCAGCAGTTTGTCCACATCGGTGCCGATCCAGCTCTTATCCACATTGGCGGCGGAGCGCGCCACACCGTGGGCAATGATGGCGGGAAAGTCGACGCCGATGGGGGAGTCCTCTGCGGGAGCCTCGTCCCGCTTCATCAGCTCGTCAACCACCT
>JABBNV010000129.1:510-5583 GCA_019352125.1 Acidobacteriota bacterium
ATGTCGATTCCGATGACGCTGTTGTTGGCAGATTTCTTCTTCGACATTCTCGCTCCGGGTAGGGGTAGTAGGTAGAGGGGTAGCTGGTTAAGGCAGAGTCAAAATTTCAGCGCCGGTCTCGGTGACCAACAGAGTGTGCTCAAACTGGGCAGTACGGGTGCGGTCCTTAGTAACGACCGTCCAATCATCGTTCCACATTTCCCACGAGATTCCACCTAAAGTCAGCATCGGCTCGATGGTAAATGTCATGCCAGGTTCAATCACCCGATTGTATGCCGGAGCGGCGTCATAGTGCGGAATTATGAGCCCAGTGTGAAATGCTTCGCCCACGCCGTGTCCGGTGAAATCGCGGACAACGCCATAACCAAACCGCTTGGCATACGACGAAATTGCACGGCCTATGACGTTGAACTCGCGGCCTGGCGCTACGGCCTTGATGGCCCGGTTCAAGGATTCTTTGGTGCGTTCCACCAACAGACGGGACTCTTCGTCCACGGTGCCTACCAGGAACGTGTAGTTGGTGTCCCCGTGGACACCGTCCTTGTACGCAGTGATATCAATGTTGATGATGTCCCCATCCTTGAGCACCGTGGAATCCGGGATGCCATGGCAGATGACCTCGTTGATGGACGTGCACAGTGATTTGGGGAAACCGCGGTAGCCCAGTGTGGACGGGTATGCCTGGTGGCTCAGCAGGAATTCGTGACCAATGGCGTCCAGCTGATCGGTGGTCACGCCGGGAGCAATATGCTTGCCCACCTCAACAATGGCCTGCGCCGCAATTTTGGATGCCGCGCGGATCTTCTCAATTGTTTCCGCGTTTTTGACCTCGGAACCGGTGAATTTGACGGGGCCGGCCTTGCCAACGTATTCCGGGTGCGGGATGGATGCTGGAACACTCCTCAGCGGCCCCACCACGCCGGGGACTAGGGTGCCAAGTGGTGCAGTTGAGGTTTGTAATGCCATACGAACATCCTATAAGAGCTCTGGCGTAGGATCGTGGCACGGGCGCAGACAGCAGCGCCACTCACGGGAAGGAAGCCATGCCGCAGTTTTGGTACAACGTCAACACACACACGGTAGAGGAAGACGCTCAGTCAGATTGGAGCCAGCTGATTGGGCCGTACGAGACCCGCGCCGAGGCGGAGCAGGCCCTAGCGAAGGTTAAAGAGCGTAACGAAGCGTGGGAAGCTGGCGACGACGACTAGTTGCCGCACCCGCGATTAGAAGCTGTGTTCCGGGCCGGGGAAAGTTCCCGCCCGTACATCTTCGCCGTAGGCAGTGGCAGCCTCCAGCAGTGTTGCGCGGAGGTTGGCATATTGCTTCACAAACTTGGCCATCCTGCCGCCGCGGAGGCCCGCCATATCCTGCCAGACAAGCACCTGACCGGTGGTGACGTTGCCGGCGCCGATGCCGATGGTGGGGATACGCACGGCTGCGTCCACCGCTGCAGCTGTTGACGCAGGCACCATTTCCATCACGACGGCGAACGCGCCCGCCTCGGCCAGCGCGACGGCGTCGTCAATGAGGGCCGCTGCCGCTTCTCCACGGCCCTGAACTCGGTATCCGCCCAGTACGTGTTCGCTCTGCGGGGTGAAACCAATGTGGGCCATGACAGGGATCCCGGCCTGGACCATCGCTTTGACGGTTTCTGCGTAGTACGCGCCGCCCTCCAGTTTCACCGCGTGCGCCAACCCCTCCTTGAGGAATCGGACGCCGGTAGCCACCGCCTGAGCAGGGGATTCTTCGTAACTGCCAAACGGAAGGTCCGCCACCACCAAAGCATGATGGGCGGAGACTGACACGGCTCGGCACAGCGGCAACAGTTCAGCTACTGTGACGGGCAATGACGTCTGGTGGCCATAAACATTGTTGGCTGCGGAGTCGCCCACCAGCAGTACCTCGATGCCCGCCTCATCAAATATTTCCGCGCTGTACTGCTCATAGGCGGTGAGCATGGCGAATTTGGTGCCGGAATCCTTGGCTTCCTGCAGATGGTGCACACGAATCCGCTTATGCGCGATGGGCACTGAATCGGCGCCGGGGCCGGCACCGTAGGGTGCCGGTTGTTCCGCTGCCATGCGTGGGGAAGGGGCACTGGGCTGCGGTTGGTTCGCGTCGATCATGCCATGAGCCTAATCTTTGCGCGTGTTTGCGGCCACTTCTTGCGTAGAGTGGTAACTGCGCGCGGCAGGGGCCGGCAGTCAACGGAAGGCAGTGGGCATGGATCGACGGCAAGAATTTGTATTACGCACCATTGAAGAACGTGACGTACGTTTTGTGCGGCTCTGGTTCACCGATGTGGTGGGTACTCTCAAATCCGTAGCCCTGGCACCGGCCGAGGTGGAGGGAGCCTTTGCTGAGGGCTTGGGCTTTGACGGATCTTCGATCGAGGGCTTGGCTCGCGTATTTGAGTCAGATATGTTGCTGCAACCGGACCCGTCAACGTTCCAGATTTTGCCGTGGCGCGGTGAAACGGAACAAACATCGCGCATGTTTTGCGACATTCTCACGCCCGACGGCGAGCCCTCCGCCGCGGATCCGCGCAACGTGCTGAAGCGGACGTTAGCCAAAGCTGCCGACATGGGCTTCACCTGCTACACGCACCCGGAAATCGAGTTTTACCTGCTTAAATCCAGCGAACTTGGCCCTAACGGCGAGCCCGTACCGGCGGACCAAGCTGGCTATTTTGACCACGTACCGGGCGGTGTAGCGCAGGATTTCCGGCGGACAGCGGTCACCATGCTGGAGAACGTGGGGATCTCGGTTGAGTTCAGCCATCACGAGGCTGGCCCAGGCCAGAACGAAATTGACCTGCGGTACGCGGACGCCCTGCAAACGGCGGACAACATCATGACGTTCCGGACAGTCATCAAGGAAGTAGCCCTGCAACAGGATGCTTATGTGACGTTCATGCCGAAGCCGTTCTCGAACCACCCAGGCTCCGGCATGCACACTCACTTCTCGCTCTTTGAAGGGGATTCCAACGCGTTCTTCGAAGCCGGTGCTGAGTTTCAACTCTCCAAAACGGCACGGCACTTCATCGCTGGCATTTTGCGCCATGCCCAGGAATTTACCGCCGTTACCAATCAGTTTGTGAACTCCTACAAGCGACTTTGGGGTGGCGGGGAGGCCCCGAGCTACCTCTCATGGGGTCACAACAACCGTTCGGCACTGGTGCGTGTACCGCTCTACAAGCCGGGCAAGGGTCAGTCCGCTCGGATTGAATACCGCGGCATTGATTCCGCGGCGAACCCGTACCTCTCCTATGCCGTACTCCTAGGTGCCGGTTTGAAGGGCATCGAGGAAGAGTACGAGCTTCCCGCCGCAGCGGAGGAAGATGTGTGGTCACTGACCACCTCGGAACGCCGCGCGATGGGCCACGATCCGTTGCCTTCCAGCCTCCACGATGCGATCCAGCAAATGGAGGATTCGGAGTTCATGCCGGAGATCCTCGGGGAGCAGGTATTTGAACATTTCCTGCGCAACAAGCGCGAGGAATGGGGCGATTATCGGCTTCAGGTGACCCCCTACGAGCTGGCACGGAACCTCGGCATCCTGTAAATGGCCTCTGCAAGAAGCCTGCAACGTGTGCTCATTGCGCAGGGGTTCTCTGATTTAGAGAAAAGCGAGCGATTTCTGGCTGCCAAGGAGCTGGCCGAAGTTGATCAAGTGCAGTTGTTTGAGGCTCTCAGGGCTGCAGCGGATCCGGATCTGGCACTCCAATCACTGGTGCGCTTGCTGGAGAAGAACCCGGAGCTGGCGGCGAAGATAGCAGCTGGCCCTGCAGCCAGCGAGGCCATGATCCGGCTACTTGGGTCTTCCGAGGCGTTGGCAGAGTTCC
This sequence comes from Acidobacteriota bacterium, assembly GCA_019352125.1. Taxonomy (GTDB): domain Bacteria; phylum Actinomycetota; class Actinomycetes; order Actinomycetales; family Micrococcaceae; genus JABBNV01. Next base: position 4,355 of record JABBNV010000129.1, read on the forward strand.
TGATCCGGAACCCTGAGGAATTGGACGTGCTGGACGCTCAAGTGAGCGCGGAGCCGAATGCGGTGGATGCGGCAGCATTGCGCTCTGCGCTCGTGAGTAGTGTGGGTGCGGATCCGCGGGCCGCGAACCCGGTGGCTAGGATGACCGGGCCGGCCGCCTATGTGACGCTTCGCCGCAAGTATCGACGCCTGCTCACCGAGTTGGCTATTCGAGACCTGTCGGCCGCGTCGCCCACGGACTTCATGCCGAGTGTCGGGGCCGAACTGGCGGATCTGGCGGCCGGGGCGATTGAAGCTGCCCTGGCGGTGGCGCGTGCTGAGGCCGGGGAGAGCGTCTCTGCCATGGATGTCGCGGCCGTGCGGCTGGCCGTGATTGGGATGGGCAAATGTGGCGCCCGCGAACTTAACTACATTTCCGACGTCGACGTTATCTATGTCATCGAGGCGTCTGACCTGCAGGAATCCACCGCGGTCAGTATCGGCACAACGTTGGCTGCAGGTATTTCCCGGGTGATCAATGCCCCCGCCAGGGAACCGGGGCTGTGGGAAGTGGATGCGAATCTGCGCCCCGAGGGCCGTGACGGCCAGCTGGTGCGGACGCTGCCCTCACACGTGCAGTATTACCAGCGGTGGGCGCAAAGTTGGGAGTTCCAGGCACTCCTCAAGGCCCGCGCCATTGCCGGGGACGCTGATCTGGGCAAGGAGTACGAAGACGCCATGGCTCCCATGGTGTGGAGCAGTTCAGAACGTGACGGCTTTGTGGAGTCCGTGCAGTCCATGCGTCGGCGAGTCAAAGAGAACATACCGCCGCAGGAGGTCGGGCGGCAGATCAAGCTGGGGGAGGGCGGCCTGCGGGACGTTGAATTTACCGTTCAGCTGCTCCAATTGGTGCACGCCAAGGTGGATGAATCGCTACGGCCCCGTGATACCACCTCTGCCATCGAGGCACTGAGCCGAGCCGGGTATATTTCGCGCAAGGATGCCAAAGAGTTTGACCATGCGTACAGATATCTGCGCGTGTTGGAGCATCGGATTCAGTTGGTGCAGCTACGCCGAACCCACCTGATGCCCACCACGGATGAGGCGCTGCGCGCACTGGCCCGCTCCGCCGAAGGGTCGATCAGCGAGGCACGGCCCAGCGCCAGTGCGCTGATGGCGCAGTGGCAAACGGTCAAGCGTGCCGTGCGCTCCCTGCATGAGCGGATCTTTTACCGCCCGCTACTTAATACC
>JABBNV010000129.1:5593-7563 GCA_019352125.1 Acidobacteriota bacterium
CGCTTGGCCGCCTTGGGCTACCGAGACACCGCTGGCGCGCTGCGTCACATCGAGGCTATGACCAGCGGCGTCACGCGGCGGGCATCCTTGCAGCGACAGCTCCTGCCAGCGTTACTTGGCTGGTTGGCCGACGGCGTTGATCCGGATGCGGGCCTGCTGGGTTTTCGGCGCATCAGTGAGGCACTGGGCACTTCTCCGTGGTACCTGGGTATGCTGCGGGATTCCCCCATGGCTGCCGAACGGCTGTGCCACGTACTTTCCAGCTCGAAATTGATTACAGATTTGTTGGAGGTCTCCCCGGAATCCACCGCGTGGCTGGGCAACAACAAGGACTTGGTTCCGCTGACGTTTGTGGCTCAGTGGACTGAGATCAAATCCAAAATGTCCCGGCACCCGGATTCTACTTCCGCCATGCGGCAGATCCGGCTGATCCGTCGCCGTGAGATTTTGCGCATCGCTATTGCTGACAGTTCAGGGCTGCTGGATCAGGATCACGTAGGGATGGCCCTGGCCGATGTGGACAGGGCCACCGTATTAGGTGCCCTCCACGTAGCCGAAAAAGAGTCGGCTCTCAAGCACCCCGCACGAACAGAGTTCCTGGTGGTGGCCATGGGCAGGCAGGGCGGCCGGGAAATCGGGTACGGTTCCGACGCGGACGTGATGTTTGTGCACCGTGCCCTGCCCGGTGTTTCGGAGGAGGACGCCCAGATCGAGGCTGAGGAGCTGGTTAGCCAAATTTCGGCCTTCCTGACTCAGCCTCTCAAGCCGGCCATCCTGGCGGAGCGTGTGCTCGCTATCGATACTGACTTGCGGCCCGAGGGTAAGAATGGTGCCAAGGTCCGTTCGCTGGATTCCTATAGGCAGTACTACGAGCGCTGGTCCCTAGTCTGGGAGGCTCAAGCACTCCTGAGGGCCAGCCCGATGGCGGGTTCGGACGCCCTGGCCGCGGACTTTATGGCATTGGTAGACCCGTTGCGCTACCCCGGAGAACTCTCCGCCACAGCCGTCCGCGAGATCCGGCGCATCAAGGCCCGGGTGGAGTCGGAACGTCTCCCACGCGGTGCTGACCCGGCCCGGCATGTGAAGCTGGGCCGTGGGGGCCTCAGTGACGTGGAATGGCTGGTGCAGCTCTGGCAACTTCAGCATGGGCACGCCCATGAGGAATTACGGACGACGGCGACGTTGCCCGCCTTGGCGGCGGCGCAGACTCTGGGGCTCATTGATGCCAAGGATGAGGCGCTGCTGGCGCAAAGCTGGCGCCTGGCGTCACGGATACGCTCAGCTAACGTGATCTGGAGCGGCAAGGGGTCTGATTTGCTGCCGTCCTCGCGCCGGGATTTGGAGGCCGTTGCCCGCTGGTGTGGGTATCCGGCAGGGCACGCTGCGGCGCTGGAAGAGAATTACCTGTCCCTGACCCGCAGAGCTAGAACCGTCTTTGAACGGCTTTTCTACGGCTACGAATAGCGATTCTTGGGGTTTGCATTTCCTGTGGATCGCTCCCAGACGGTAGATTCTAGGCATACTCTTGTGCACTGCCTCACTTTTGGATTCAGTACACGTCGCACCACCAACTAGAGGATGTATTCGTGCTAACACGCATTCGCGCGCGGAGCTGGGGCAAGTTTCTAGCCGCCATAGCCGCCGTTGTTCTTGCAACCTTGGGAATCGCAGGAACGGCCACCGCGGCTCCTGCCCCTTCCGATGTTTCCGGCAAACACTTTGTGATTGGGACGGATACAACCTTCGCCCCGTTCGAGTTCCGTGATTCCTCCGGAGAGCTGGTGGGCATTGACATGGATCTGATCCGTGCCATTGCCAAAAAAGAAGGCTTCACCGTAGAGATCAAGTCGCTCGGGTTTAGTGCCGCGTTGCAAGCACTCTCTTCCAACCAAGTGGACGGCGTCATCGCTGCCATGTCCATCACGGACAAGCGCAAAGCAGTGTACGACTTCTCTGATCCGTACTTCGAT
>JABBNV010000130.1:0-331 GCA_019352125.1 Acidobacteriota bacterium
CGGAACGGGCCGGACTTCTGCAGGACTTCGACGGCACGGATTGGCTCCATGTTGGCCGCATAGTATTCATCGACCGCAGCAGAAACCGCACCCATAGTGCTCACGGGGACAATGTCCTCCGGCATCAGAGTCTGATGGATTTGGCCGATCAAGTCTGCGGTGTCCGCCGTCCAACCCGCGGCCAGCACAGCGCCTGGGTGGCTGGCTGAGTCAGAACTATCCGCCCGGATGATCGTAAAGGGACCATCCGGCGTATCCATGGTCATTGAGGTGGCTTTCACTGTGCTGTTGTCCTTCGTTTCGGGGAGGCGGGGGAGGCGGGGGTCTGAGT
>JABBNV010000130.1:341-7530 GCA_019352125.1 Acidobacteriota bacterium
AAGGAGAGCGCTCGACGCCGATATCGGCGCCTTCAGCGCGGCGCGCCAGAGATGCATGGTGAGGTAGGAGCGCCACGGGCGCAACGGTGCGGCAAACCGCTCTGCCTCTTTGGCCGTCGGAACGGTCAGTACTCCCGTAATGGCCTTGATGCCGTTACGCACCGCTATATCCGTAGGCAAGAAAACATCCGGAGCACCGAGCACCCGCATGGCCACGTAGCCCACGGTCCACGGCCCAATTCCCGGAAGCGGCAGCAGCTTGGCGCTCAACGAGGGCACGTCGTCCGCCACGGAGATGTGCAAGGATCCGTCGGCCAATAGAGCCGCAGCGTTGCAGATAGCTTCGATCCGCTTGGCGGGCCCACGCAGAATGGAACGTCCACCGTCGGCAATCTGGGCGGGCGTAGGGAAATGCCGGTAGAGCGCCTTTGTTGGAATGCGACTAGCCGTCCCCACACCGGCCAATGAATTCAAGGCGGTGGTAGCAGCCGCCACGGTGATTTGCTGGCCAATCATGGCGCGCAGCAGAATTTCGCCGGCGTCCAGGGCTCCGGGCAAACGCACCCCCGGCAGCGCAGATACGCGGCCTGCTAGCCGAGAATCAGCGGACAAGGCTGCATCGATTCCCACCGGGTCCGCATCCAAGTCAAAGAGGCGACGGACCCTACTGAGCACCGCAGGCAATGAGCGGACGTCTTCCACGGTTGCCTGCAACAGCAACTTCTGGCCATCCCACTCGACGGAAAAGCACGCGTGGCCTTCGGGCAGCGCCATTGCGCGGGAATACGTCTTCGGCCATAACCCGGTAGAGACGCTCTCCACTCCAGCCACCGCGCGGGCGGCCAGAAAATCAAATATCCCGGTCTCAAAGGGCTCGCGAAACGGCAGCTTGAGGGTAAGGGAAGCGGCGGCACTCGCTGGCTGGTGCTGCCGCGACGTTCCACGCAGGGCCGTGGGTGTCAGATCAAACACGCTCAGGATGGTCTCGTTGAAGGCTCGGATGCTCCCGAAACCCGCGGCGAAGGCCACATCTGCCAGTTTCATGTCCGTGGCGGTGAGGAGAGTTCGTGCCGTTTGGGCTCGGCTGGCTCGTGCCAAGGCCTGCGGTCCTGCACCGAGCTCGTGGAGCAAAATTCGGTTCAGCTGTCTGGGGGAGTAGCCCAAGGTGGCGGCTAGTCCGTTGACGCCCGTCCTTTCAACTTCTCCATCCGCGATCAAGCGCATAGCCCGGCCAGCGGCGTCGGAGCGAAGGTTCCACTCGGGGCTGCCTGGGCTGGCTTCGGGGAGGCATCGCTTGCAGGCCCGGTAGCCCGCGTCGTGAGCGGCGGCGGAGGTGGGGTAAAACGTTAAGTTGGTGGGTTTGGGCGTTCGGGCAGGGCAGGATGGGCGGCAATAAATACCGGTGGTGCGCACTGCGGTGAAGAATTGGCCATCGAAGCGCTGGTCACGTGTTTCTACGATTCGATACCGCTGCCAGAAGTCCATGTGCCAATCTTCTCAGGTGTTGCTGCCCTGGACTAGCCAAAATCGGACATGGCAGTTGGCAGGGCTGGAGGCAGTCATATATAGCCACCAGAACAAGGACGACGGCGCGGCCAGGGAAGCCGGAAATGTTAGGTTGAGTGAATGGTTAGCAGCGAGATACCCGGGCTTCCCGCCGAGCCGTTGGCACAGGCACGGTGGCTTGAACAGCCGTCAACGACGGTAGCGCCGTTGTTACTGGGGTCAATCCTGCGTCACCATAGTGCGGAAGGAACAGTGGCGGTGCGGCTGACGGAACTGGAGGCGTATCGCGGTCCACGTGATTCGCAATGGCCAGACCCTGGTTCGCATACCTTTCGCGGTCGAACTCTGCGAAATGGGCCGATGTTTGGCCCGGCCGGCCACTTCTACGTTTACTTCACTTACGGCATGCACTACTGCGCCAACATTGTGTGCAGCCTAGAGGGGACGCCGTCGGCCGTGTTAATGCGCGCTGGCGAAGTGGTGGAAGGAATTGAGTTGGCTCGTTCACGCCGGCCAGCCGCGAAAAAGGATGCGGAGTTGGCGCAAGGGCCGGCCCGGTTAGTTACAGCCCTTGGGCTCGGCAAGGAACACAACGGGTGCTGGGCCCTCAGCGGGTCTGCGCCCGGACTGTCTGCGGAACCGTCGGCCAGTTGCGACTGGTGTGAGCTAATCTCAGCCCCGCCGCTGCCATCGGACCGTGTGGGAGCCGGCCCACGTGTGGGTGTTTCTGGTCCAGGTGGAACGGAAGAATATCCCTGGCGGTTCTGGATCTTGGGGGACCCAACAGTGTCGCGCTATAAGGCTGCAGTGCCAAGGGCTACCACTAAGACGGCGCCAAGAGCCATCCCCTAGGTGGCATCCAAGGGGTGAGTAAGAGCCTGATTTTGGTCAATCCCGGCTTGCGGCCCCAGACCCGGGATTGGGGCTGGCTTCATTGAAGCGAGTACGGTTGATTCGTGAATCTAGCTGAACCCAATACTGCCAATCCTACCGAAGTACCCGCCGCAGAGAGCGTCCAGGCACTCATCAACCGACTGATGGAGACGGTGCCGGACTATCCGCAACACGGGATCAGCTTCAAAGATTTGACCCCGGTTTTCGCCGATGGCCCTGCTCTGAGGGCCGTAGTAGACGCTTTGGTTGCACCCTTCGATGGACAGTTCGACGCCGTCGCCGGTGTGGAAGCGCGCGGATTCCTCTTGGCAGCGGCGGCAGGCTATGCCACCGGCAAAGGCGTCATCACCGTGCGCAAAGCAGGGAAACTTCCGCGTGAGGTGTATCGCGAGGACTACGCGCTGGAGTATGGAACGGCTGCTCTTGAACTGCACAAAGAGGACATTTCAGCCGGTTGCCGCGTACTGATTCTGGATGATGTGTTGGCCACGGGTGGAACCCTGGGGGCCGTAGCTCGCCTCTTCGAACGGGCAGGCGTTCACGTAGCAGGCTTCGGCGTGGTGCTGGAGCTGGAACAACTCGGTGGTCGCAGCAACCTTGCGGACAGCCAAATATGTTCGCTGCTGCGCGTCTAGGAGTAAGTGAAAACTAGCCCCTTACCTGGGTTGTGGTTCGTTTCACAGCCGTTAACCCAAATGGCTGTACAATTGACGGTCTGCCTTTCGCGAAAGGGATCGCTGCCATGCAAGATGCTGAGCTAGTCCATGAACGTAACTATGTGGCGGGTCTTTATACCCGGCTAGACGAGTTGCGGGCAGAAAAAATCCGCCAGTTGGCTGACGTCCGCCGCACCACAGCGATGGGCTCCCACCAGAACCGCAGCGAGCGGGATGCTTTTGCCACCCTCTATGAGGACAGGCTGGCGCAGCTCAATGCAGTGGATGATCGGCTTGTGTTTGGCCGCCTGGACCTGGACTCTGGGGACCAGCACTACATTGGCCGGATTGGCCTTTCTACCGATGACCTCCGCCAGCTGATGGTTGACTGGCGTGCACCCGAGGCGGGCACGTTTTACCAAGCCACGGCTTTTGAACGTCAAGGTGTACGGCGACGTCGGCACCTGATTTTGAGCGGACGATCCGTGAAGTCCATTGAGGATGACGTTCTCGACGCCGCCATGCTGGGCGAAGGGAATCTCCAGGGCGAGGGAGCCCTGCTGGCTGCACTGAATTCCAAGCGCACCGGGCGCATGTCAGACATTGTAGGCACCATCCAAGCTGAGCAGGACAGGATCATCAGGGCGCCGCTGCCCGGTGCGCTGGTTGTTCAGGGTGGCCCCGGAACCGGTAAAACTGCGGTGGCTCTGCACCGTGCGGCGTACCTGCTCTACAGCCACCGTGAGCGCTTGCGGAGCGCTGGCGTACTGCTCGTGGGGCCGTCGTCGTCGTTCATGAAATACATTGAGCGCGTGCTGCCATCGCTGGGTGAGACGGGCGTGGTGATGTCCAGTGTAGGGCGCCTGATGCCCGGAATCACAGCGATTTCGGAGACGAATCAAAAGCTGGCGCAGATCAAGGGCCAGCTGTATATGGCCGAGGTTATTGGGCGTGCAGTGGCCAACCGTCAGCGTATTCCGACGGAAGATCGCAAGCTAGATGTGGAGGGCACCACGCTCATCTTGACGCCGCGTCAGGTGCGCAGGGCTCGTGAAAAAGCGCGTGCCACCGGCAAGCCGCACAATGAGGCGCGGCTGACGTTCGTGAAGATCCTGCTCCGGGAGTTGACTGAACAGCTGACAGAACACATCGAAGCGGGAAGCCTGGGGAACAATGCAGACCGGGCGTACCTGGCTGAGGATGTTCGGCAGTCTCGCGATGTTCGCGTTGCTCTGAACCTTGCCTGGATGCCCCTGACGCCAGAGAAACTTTTGCGTGAACTATTCAGCAAGCCAGCCGTTCTTGCAGCGGCCGCGCCAAAGCTGAGTGACGCGGACCGCGAATTGCTGCTGCGGGATCCGGAATCGCTCTGGACCGAAGCGGATGTTCCCTTGCTGGATGAGGCTGCAGAGTTGCTGGGCGAACTGGACAACAGCGGTGGCCGCGATGAGGCAGCTGCTGAGGCTGCCCGCCGTCGCAATTTGGCCAATGCCGAAAAAGCGATTGAAAACATGAACCAATCGCTGGCGGATTCTGGTGTGGACGGTGTGCTCTCCGCGGAGGAACTGGCGGCCTACAACGAGATCTCCGAGGAGTACCTGACCGCTGCGGAGCGTGCCCTGACGGACCGCACCTGGGCCTTCGGGCACGTGATTGTGGATGAGGCACAAGAGCTTTCTGCCATGCAGTGGCGGTTGCTGGTGCGTCGTTGCCCGGTCAAGTCTTTCACCATTGTGGGTGACATTGCGCAAACCAGTTCTGCAGCCGGAGCCGGCAGTTGGCAACAGGCACTGGAGCCGTTCATGGGGGAGCGGTGGACACTTGAGGAGCTCACCGTCAACTACCGCACGCCCGCGCAGATTGCGGAGGCTGCGGCCCGGATGGCCATCGCTGCCGGGGCTGTGGTGTCAGCGCCCAAGGCCGTCCGCGAGGGAAAGTGGCCCGTTGCCGTTGATCGCGTGCCCGCCGCGGGCGTGGTGGACCACCTGGTTTCTGTAATGGATGAGGAGCTGAGTCTGCTGGACGGGGGTTTGCTGGCCGTGATTACGCGGACACAGGACGTTCGCACGGCGGCGGCCGCCCTGCGCAGGGTCTATGGCCATCGAGTGGGTCATGGGGCAGGGTCCATGGAGCAGGACATTGTGGTGATGGATCCGCACGAGGCCAAGGGACTGGAGTTTGACGGCGTCGTCATCCTGGAGCCATCGGCACTCCTGGCGGGAAGCGATGGTCGCGTGGGAGACCTTTACGTTGCTATGACGCGTCCCACCCAACGACTCCGCCTGATCACATCCCAGGCACTGCCCGAGGGAATTGAAGAGTAACTCTCCGCTCCACGATGCGGAAGCCGGAGTCAAGGCTGATAATTTAGGACTGTGCCACAGCAAATAGAAACCCCCGTTCAATCCAACGACGCCTCCTTCGCCAACGTTTGGCAGGAACTCCAATGGCGTGGACTCATTCAAGTCTCCACAGATGAAGCGGAGTTGGAGCGGCTCCTTGCCGGCGAATCGCTCACGTTCTATTGCGGCTTTGACCCCACGGCGCCCAGCCTGCACTTGGGAAACCTGGTGCAACTGCTGACTATGCGTCGCCTTCAGCTAGCAGGGCACAAGCCGCTGGGCCTGGTAGGCGGCTCAACCGGACTGGTGGGGGACCCGCGGCCCACTGCCGAGCGGACCATGAACGCCAAAGAAACTGTGGGCGAGTGGGTGGGTTACTTGCAAGCACAGGTAGAGCGCTTCCTTAGCTTCGAAGGCAGCAATGCGGCGTCCATGGTCAACAACCTGGACTGGACCGCGCCCATGAGTGCCATCGACTTCCTGCGCGACATTGGCAAGCACTTCCGGGTGGGCACCATGGTCAAGAAGGACATTGTTGCCTCCCGCCTACACTCCGATGAGGGCATTAGCTACGCGGAATTCAGCTACCAGATCCTGCAAGGGCTTGATTACCTGCAGCTCAACCGGGATTACGGCTGCATCCTGCAAACCGGCGGTAGCGATCAGTGGGGCAACCTGACCAGCGGTATTGAGTTGATCCGCAAGGTGGAGGGCCGCACGGTTCACGCCATTGGTACACCGCTGATCACCAACTCGGACGGGACCAAGTTTGGTAAGAGCGAGGGCAACGCAATTTGGCTCGACGGCGCCATGTGCAGCCCGTACGAGTTTTACCAGTTCTGGCTCAATACGGCCGACGACGACGTGGTGGATCGCCTTAAGGTATTCACTTTCCTCACGCGCGCCGAAATTGAAGAGCTGGGCAGGGAAGTGGAAACGCGTCCCCAGGCCCGAACAGGGCAGCGAAAGCTCGCCTACCTGGTCACCAGCGCAGTGCACGGCGTGGAAGCTACGGAGAAGGTCATAGCGGCTTCGGCAGCATTGTTTGGTCAAGGCGACGTGCGCGATCTTGACGCCGACACTTTGGCCAGCGCAACGGCAGAGCTCCCGAAGGCCACTGTTGATGCCGGCTCGCTGGGAATCATTGAACTGTTCGTTGCCTCCGGGCTATCTGCCAGCAACTCCGCTGCGCGCCGCACTGTGGGGGAGGGCGGGGCATACGTGAACAACATCAAGATCACAGACCCCGATCACGTGGTGGAGCCTGCCCAGTTGCTGCACCACAAGTACCTGCTATTGCGGCGAGGAAAGCGCACCTTGGCCATGGTGGAGATTAACGCCTAGGCGCTGGCTTATGGAGTGCTAATGAGGCTGGATTCCGGTGCGTTTTCACCCTGACGGGGGGCCGTCAAAGGGTGGATTTGCACCGGCGCCGTGCACCGTGTAATGTCATCTAAGTCGCCCGCTGAGGAGCGCCGGCCGCTGAGATATGGAACAAGATCCTGCGGCCCGCTGGAGCGGTGACCAACCCATTCAATTCGAGTAGCACTTTTGTGCGGAGTCCTTTGATTCCTCAAAAGGGCTCTTATTTTGATGCGGTTGAATGCGAATTTCTGGAAAATATCGCGGAAACGCGGATTTGACAAAAGAAAATCACATGAAATAAGCTATAAACATTGCAGCGAAGAACAATATGAAACAAATTAAATTGTTTTATATAAAGTATTCGAATGCGTCTGTTGTTTGAGAACTCAATAGTGTGCCAAGTTTTGTCGATGCCGATATTTTATT
>JABBNV010000131.1:0-4582 GCA_019352125.1 Acidobacteriota bacterium
CCAGATTTGAACTGGAGGCTTGGGACCACTGCAGCGAGCAAATGGCCGCCGTGGCCGCCAGCAAGCTGAGCAGCGCGGCCAAGACGCCCCTATCCAACGAGCTCTACATCCAGACGCTGGTCGGCTCAGTGATGTCCGGAGGTAAGGCCGCGCTGAGGGTTTGGTTCACGCAAACTGGGGCCGCCATCACGGAGGAATCCCTGGCCACGCTGCGGGAGCTCCTCTCCGACGCGATGGCCATCCTGCAACACGGCTTCACCCACTAAGAACGCATCCACTAGGCCCCCACTAACTTCCACCATTCCCCACGCCCACAACAAACAGATTCGGAATTCTCATGGCTTCCCTCCTCTATCGGCTAGGCCGCTTCTCCTTCCGCCGCCGCTGGCTTGTCATTGTCACTTGGGCCATTGTGGTGGCCGTGGTGGGCGGTGCTGCCGGCATTTTCCACGGCACCATGTCCAACAACTTCACCATCCCGGGCACCGAGACCCAGCAGATGGCGGACAAGCTAGCAAAGGATCTGCCCAAGGCCGCGGGCGGCTCGGGAAGCGTGGTGTTCACTGGGGCTGACGGCAAGGCGATTACTGCAGATCAGCAGAAAGCTATTGCCACGGCACTGACGAAAACCAAGAACATCGATGGGGTTCAGTCCACCGTTGACCCGTTCGCGACGGAGACTAAGCTCAAGGATGCCGAGGCCAAGCTGAAGGACGGTCAGGCGCAGCTGGATGCGGCCAAGGCTCAGGCGGCCACCGGCAAGGCACAGCTGGACGCGGCGGCCAAGCAGCTAACTGATGGGCAGGCTCAGCTGGACGCCGGCAAGGCTCAGCTGGCTGCCCAGAAGAGCGCCATCGGCCAGGTGTACTCAGGAACGGCCGCGGCAGCCCAGGCCCAGGCTCAGATCGCCGCGACTCAGGCCCACTTGGATGCCGCCGCGGCCCAGTTGGCGCAGGGTCAGGCGGCCTATGACGCGAACAAGAAAAAGTACGACGACGGCGTAGCCACGTTGGACGCTAAGCAGGCTGAGCTGAACTCGGCCAAGCGGCAGGCGGATGCAGCCAACGGTTTGCACCTTGTCTCCAATGATTCGCATGCAGCCGTGGCTCAGGTACAGTTCAAAGACTCCATCAACAACGTCAGCCCGGCCGTACGCCAAAAGGTGCAAGACGTCATCAATGAGGCAAAGTCCTCCGGTGTGAATGTGTACTTCAGCAAGGACATCTCCCAGGACATTTCCCAAATCTTCGGAACTGCTGAAGTCCTGGGCGTTGCTGTTGCAGCGGCAGTGCTCATCATCATGCTAGGGACGTTGATCGCGGCCGGACTACCGCTCTTGATGGCCCTGATCGGCGTCGGCATCGGGGTGGGCGGAACCTTTGCCCTCACAGGTGTAATCGATATGTCCTCCACCACGCCCATGCTGGGTTTGATGCTCGGTTTGGCCGTCGGAATCGACTACTGCCTCTTCATCATCAACCGGCACCGGCACCAGCTGCTGGACGGCATGGAGATGGAGGAATCGGTGGCCCGCGCCATCGGAACCAGCGGTAATGCCGTGCTGTTTGCTGGCCTGACGGTCATCATTGCCCTGTCAGCTTTGGTAATCTCGGGTCTGCCGTTCCTGGCTATTATGGGCCTGGCTGCGGCGGCAACCGTCGCCGTCGCCGTGCTGGTGGCACTGACTCTCACACCGGCTATGCTCTCGCTGGCGGGCAAACGCGTCATCTCCAAGCGGGCCTGGGCGAAGGCCAAGGCACACCATGCCAAGGTGAGCGCTAAGGAAGATGCCGCTGCGGATCTGCAACGAGGCAACCGGGGCTGGGGTGCACTGGTTACCAGGCATCCGGTGCTGTTTGTGGTGGCCACAGTGGTGGCTCTGGCAGTGGTGGCCATTCCAGCCGCAAACTTGCGCCTGGCCTTGCCCGACGGCGGCTCTGAGCCGGTGAATTCCAGTGCTTACAAGGCCTATAAGACCACGGGAGACAATTTTGGCCAGGGCGTGAACGGCCCGATCATTGTAGTCGGGTCCCTCCCAGCCGGGCTCAGTGCGGCGGATGCAACGTCCAAGGAGTTGGACATTGCGGACAAGTTGCGCAGCGTTGAAAACGTGACGGCCGCCGTCCCCGTTGCGCTCAGCGATGACCGGCAGACCGCGGTATTCCAGGTGATCCCCACGGAAGGCCCTGCCAGCGCCAGTACCGTCAAGGTAGTGCAGGATTTGCGGGCGGAGGGCGCCGCTATCAAGTCCTCCACAGGTGCCTCCATCGGCTTGACCGGGCAGACGGCCGCCAACGTGGATGTCTCCAAGAAGCTCGGTGACGCGCTCCCGCTATACCTGGCGATCGTCGTCGGACTTTCGCTGATTTTGCTACTCCTGGTCTTCCGCTCGATTCTGGTGCCACTGCTGGCAACCGGTGGTTTCCTACTCTCACTCGCTGCGGCGTTTGGTGGCGTCGTGGCCGTGTACCAGTGGGGCTGGCTGAGCAGCGTGTTTGACGTACCCAACCCGGGTGCGGTGCTGAGCTTCCTGCCCATCCTGGTTATCGGAGTGCTGTTCGGGCTGGCCATGGACTACCAGATGTTCATTACCTCCGGAATGCGCGAAGCATATGTGCATGGGCAGAGCCCCAAGCAAGCCGTACGCACCGGTTTCAGCCACGCCGCAGCGGTGGTGACCGCTGCCGCGATCATCATGACCAGCGTGTTCTCCGGGTTCATCTTCAGCCACCTGACCATGGTGAGGCCCCTGGGCTTCGCGCTGGCCTTTGGCGTGCTTCTGGATGCGTTCGTGGTCCGCATGACGCTGGTTCCTGCGGCCATGCAGCTGCTGGGGAAGGCCGCTTGGTGGATGCCCAAGTGGCTGGAGCGCATTCTGCCGGATGTAGACGTGGAGGGCGCCAAGCTGGCCGCTCTGGGCAAGCCCAAGATGGATCCAGAGATGGATGAGGACCAGCTGGTCAACGCCTAACGCACATCCTTCCGCAGCTTCCCCGCACGCGAGTGCAGATTTCGACGTCATTCTTCCGTTTTGGCGTCGATATCTGCACTCGCGTTTTTAGGTTGGATGGCGCTTTTGGGTGGGAAGCGTAGGCTCTGGGACAGGACGACGACGTCCGTTTCCGCCTAAGGAGTTCAGTAATGACTGTTTACGCTCAGCCAGGTCAATCCGATGCCAAGGTGACCTTCAAGAACAGATACGAGAATTGGATTGGCGGCGAATGGGTTGCCCCGGTCAAGGGTCAGTACTTTGAGAACATCACCCCCATCACCGGGAAAGCGTTCTGTGAGGTCGCCCGCGGTACGGCGGAGGATATTGACCTCGCACTGGACGCAGCGCACAAGGCAGCACCCACCTGGGGGAAGACTTCAGCTGCGGAGCGCGCCGCGATCCTGAACAAGATCGCTGATCTGATGGATCACAACCTAGAGATGCTGGCCGTCGCGGAGACGTGGGACAACGGCAAGCCCATCCGCGAATGCCTAGCGGCGGATATCCCACTGGCAGCCGATCACTTCCGCTACTTTGCCGCAGCGATTCGTGCCCAGGAGGGCTCGCTTACCCAGCTCGACGACGACACGACGGCCTACCACTACCACGAGCCGTTGGGCGTCGTTGGGCAGATCATCCCTTGGAACTTCCCGATTCTGATGGCCGTCTGGAAACTGGCACCCGCGCTGGCAGCTGGCAACGCCGTCGTCCTTAAGCCAGCGGAACAAACGCCGGTGTCAATCCTGGTGCTGATGGAACTGATCGGGGATCTGCTGCCGGCCGGTGTGCTGAACGTAGTCAACGGGTTCGGTGTGGAGGCCGGCAAGCCGCTGGCATCCAGCAAGCGCATCCGCAAGATTGCCTTCACCGGCGAGACCACCACGGGCCGGCTGATCAGCCAGTACGCCTCGCAAAACCTGATCCCGGTCACACTGGAGCTGGGCGGAAAAAGCCCCAACATCTTCTTTGCCGACGTGGCGGATAAGAATGACGCGTTCTATGACAAGGCGCAGGAGGGCTTCACGCTCTTCGCGTTCAACCAGGGCGAAGTGTGCACCTGCCCGTCGCGCGCCCTGGTTCAGGACTCCATCTACGATTCCTTCATGGCGGACGCGATTGCCCGTACGGAGAAAATCATTCAGGGAAATCCGCTGGACACTAACACTCAATTGGGCGCTCAGGCCTCCAACGATCAGCTGGAAAAGATCATGAGCTACATGGACATTGGCAAGAGGGAGGGGGCCAAAATTCTACTGGGCGGAGAGCGTGCCACGCTCGACGGCGATCTGTCGGAGGGCTACTACGTCAAGCCGACCATCTTCGAGGGGCGCAACGAAATGCGCGTCTTCCAGGAGGAGATCTTCGGACCCGTGGTCGCGGTGACGCGGTTTAGGGACTACGCGGATGCCATGCACATTGCCAATGACACCCTGTATGGACTAGGCGCCGGCGTGTGGAGCCGCAACGGCAATGTGGCGTACCGGGCTGGCCGCGAGATTCAGGCCGGCCGTGTCTGGGTGAACAACTACCACGCCTACCCGGCCGGAGCCGCGTTTGGCGGGTACAAGTCCTCCGGTATTGGGCGTGAAA
>JABBNV010000131.1:4592-7476 GCA_019352125.1 Acidobacteriota bacterium
GGGTTCTTTTAGGCCATGGACTCCGCTCTGAACGCGATTGCTGACTTGGTTAGGGTTAAGCGGTGAAAACGCTCGATGCAGCCGTCACTGTGGAGGGGGAAACAACCTCCAGAGTGGCGCTGACCCCTGCGGCCGTGGAGCTCCTTGAATTGCTCTGGGAACGCCACGGTCCGCTCATGTTCCACCAATCCGGTGGCTGCTGCGACGGCTCCTCCCCCATGTGTTTTCCGGCCGGGGAGTTCATCACGGCGGAGGCGGATGTACTACTGGGCCGCTTTGAACTGGGCACCGCGGAAACCTCTAAACCGCTGGAGTTCTGGATAAAGTCGCTTTCCTCCCCCAACGCGACTGCAGATATGGACGTCATTCGGGCAAAATGGCGTCGATATCTGCACTCGCGGTGCAGTCCGTGGGGTGGGTAGCCTTGGGGTGTGACTCTTCCTGATCTGATTCTGGCATCCGCCTCCCCTGCCCGCACCAAACTCCTCACCGACGCCGGAATCGCGCACCGCGTGCTGGTTTCCACCGTGGATGAAGACGCCGTGACGGCGGCTGCGGGGGTCACCGATCCCCATGACACCGCGCTCCTACTGGCCCGTGCCAAGGCGGAGTCCGTTGCAGCGCTACCGGCCACGCAAGGGGCACTGGTGCTGGGTTGCGATTCAGTTTTTGAGTTCGACGGCGGTGCATACGGCAAGCCGTGGGAGCCCGCTATTGCGCGGGAACGGTGGGAGAAGATGAGTGGACGCCACGGGGTGCTGCACACCGGGCACTGGCTGGTCGACAACCGAGACTCGGGTACCGCTACTGGCACCGGAACTGCAGTCACCGGAGGGTCCGTGGCCAGCGCGGCGGTTCACTTCGCCGCGCTCACTCCCGCCGAGATCGATGCGTACATAGCCACGGGCGAACCGTTGCAAGTTGCGGGAGCGTTCACCATTGACAGCCTCGGTGGAGCATTCATCACCCGCGTGGATGGGGACCCGCACGCCGTCGTCGGACTTTCCATTTCCACACTGCGCCACCTGCTGGCCACCATTGACGTACCCATCACCGATCTGTGGCGCTGAACCCCACAGGCCCGCATCTTGTAGGAGTCCTACAAAAATCTAGCCTTTCCCACGCAGAATCGGCATGGTGTATGGGTCATATCCTCAAAATCAAGCTAGGCTCCCAGAAGGTAGAGAAGGAGTCTTAAGGTGCCCAAGATTAACACCAGCGCCACCATCACCAAGGTGCTCATCGCCAATCGCGGCGAAATTGCCGTTCGCGTTATCCGGGCGGCCCGTGATGAGGGTATTGCATCGGTGGCCGTGTACGCAGATCCGGACCGGGACGCGCTGCACGTTCGGCTAGCGGATGAGGCGTTTGCGCTGGGTGGGAACACCGCTGCGGATTCCTACCTGGTGATGGACAAGATCCTGGATGCTGCGGTTCGCTCCGGCGCAGACGCGATCCACCCCGGCTACGGATTTCTCTCTGAGAACGCAGAGTTTGCGCAGAAAGTCATCGACGCCGGACTGCTGTGGATTGGCCCATCGCCGGCAGCCATCACCTCCCTTGGGGATAAGGTGGCCGCGCGGCATATCGCCGAAAAAGTAGGCGCACCGCTGGTTCCCGGCACCAAGGACCCGGTAAGTTCCGCCCAAGAAGTTGTGGACTTTGCAGACGAGTTTGGGCTTCCTCTTGCTATCAAGGCTGCCTATGGTGGCGGTGGCCGCGGCATCAAAGTGGTCCGCGATCACGGCGAAATCACCGAATCTTACGAGTCCGCGGTCCGTGAAGCCATCGCCGCATTTGGCCGCGGCGAGTGCTTCGTGGAACGGTTCTTGGACTCCCCACGTCACGTGGAAACCCAGTGCCTGGCTGACGCGTATGGGAACGTCGCAGTCGTTTCTACCCGTGACTGCTCACTTCAGCGTCGCAACCAGAAGCTGGTGGAGGAAGCACCCGCACCGTTTCTCACGGCGGAGCAAAACGAGCGCCTTTACACAGCGTCCAAGGCCATTCTGCGCGAGGCAAAATACCAGGGCGCTGGCACGTGTGAGTTCTTGGTGGGAACCGATGGCACCATCTCCTTCCTTGAGGTGAACACCCGCCTGCAGGTGGAACACCCCGTGTCCGAGGAAGTCACCGGGCTGGACTTGGTACGCGAACAATTCCGTCTGGCTCGCGGCGAAGAACTGGGCTACGAGGACCCAACCGTTCGTGGCCACTCCATTGAGTTCAGAATCAACGGGGAGGATCCGGGCCGCGGCTTCATGCCCGCTCCCGGCACCGTGGAGATGCTCAAGTTGCCCACCGGACCCGGTGTTCGCGTGGACTCCGGCATCGAGGCCGGTGAAGTTATTGGCGGGAACTTTGACTCCATGCTGGCCAAACTGATTGTTACCGGGGCATCGCGTGAGCAAGCCTTGCAACGGGCTGCGCGTGCGCTCTCCGAGATGGAAATTGGCGGCATTCCCACCGTGCTCCCCTTCCACCGGGCTGTGGTGGCGGACGCGGCATTCAACCCAGCCGACGGCGCGCCATTCACTGTGCACACGCGGTGGATCGAAACGGAATTCAACAACACCATCACCGCGTTTGCCGTGACCGCAGGCTCCGGAACTCCCGTGGGCGCATCCGACGAGGCCGAGGGCGAGCGTCAGCGCATCACTGTTGAGGTGGATGGCAAGCGGCTGGAAGTGGTGCTGCCTGCTGGTCTGGGTGGACTGCGTAGCGCGGCAGGCTCAGGAAACGGTAACGGCGGGCGCTCTAAGGCCAAGAAGGCTAGCCGTCGTTCCGGTGGCACGGCCGCGGCCAGCGGAGACTCGCTCACCTCCCCCATGCAGGGCACCATCGTCAAGGTGGCCGTGGCCGAAGGGGACACGGTAGCCGAGGG
>JABBNV010000132.1:0-2064 GCA_019352125.1 Acidobacteriota bacterium
CAATTTCGTCCGTGAATTTGTGGGTCCAACGAGTTCGGTCCGGGGCCATAATAGTCACAAAATCCGCCGGTGCATCCGCCATCACCTTCACCGCATACGGCTGCAAGACCGCAGAAGGGTTGGGCTCCTTGGCGGCTGCGAGAACCAGAGGATTGTCCGCCACCGTGCGGGCCACAGCAGTCATCCGGTCAGCCGCCTGAGCATAAAGCCGGTCCCGTGAATCAAGAAAGAACACCACGGAGAGCACAGAGGTCAGCAACAGCATGAAGAGTAGGTGCCCGGCAAAGAGGCGGGTGGCAATGCTCCACTCCTTCATGACTCCCTTTCAACGTTGGCCCGTGAACAGTATGACCGCAAGGGTGATGACAGTCACAGTCTCCGCGATGCTGGAGAGCGAACCGTCCGGTTACAAGCACTTAAGCATAAGGAGTCAATGATGACCTCACCTCGTTCAGCATCCCTGACAGCACCTCGTAAACGACTCGACAAAACCCACTGGCTCTATATCTCCGTGATTATCGCGGTACTTCTAGGCGTGTTGGTTGGTCTCCTGTTCCCTGAATTTGCCAAGGGTCTCAAGCCGTTGGGTGACGGCTTTGTGAAGCTGATCAAGATGATGATTGGCCCGGTAATTTTCTGCACTATCGTGTTGGGCATTGGTTCCGTGGCCAAGGCTGCAACGGTGGGTAAGGTGGGTGGGCTGACGCTGGCCTACTTCTTGGTCATGTCCACCGTGGCTCTAGCAATTGGTCTGGTGGTAGGAAACCTGGTTCATCCAGGGGAAGGCCTCAAGCTCACGGCCTACAAGCCTTCCGCTGCGGGCAAGGATGGCACCGTTGACTTCCTGATGGGCATTATCCCCAGCGACATTCCGGTGCTACCCACCCTGCTTGCCGCAATTCTGGTGGGCTTTGCGCTCCAGAGCATGGGTAAGAGGGGAGCGCCCGTCCTCAACGCCATCGCGAAGATCCAGGCCGTGGTGTTCCGCGTTTTGATCATGATCATGTGGGCTGCCCCGGTAGGCGCCTTTGGCGCGATTGCCGCCGTCGTTGGCGCAACGGGTTTTGCCGCAGTGGTGTCCATGGTGACTCTGATGCTGGCGTTCTACCTCACCTGTGCGCTGTTTATTGTGGTGATTCTGGGTGGCCTGCTTAAGGTGGTCACCGGCGTCAACATCTTCTCGCTGATGCGTTACCTGGCGCGTGAGTACCTGCTGATCTTCTCCACCTCATCCTCCGAGTCCGCACTCCCGCGCCTCATTGCCAAGATGGAGCACCTGGGAATTTCCAAGCCTGTTGTGGGCGTCACCGTGCCTACTGGTTACTCGTTCAACCTTGATGGAACGGCCATCTACCTGACCATGGCGTCCTTGTTCATCGCTAATGCGATGGGCACCCCGCTGGCCCTGGGTGAGCAAATTTCACTGCTGATTTTCATGATTATTGCTTCCAAGGGTGCGGCGGGCGTGAGCGGCGCGGGTCTGGCAACTCTGGCTGCCGGGCTGCAGGCTCACCGCCCCGAATTGCTCAACGGTGCCGGCGTCATTTTTGGAATCGACCGTTTCATGTCCGAGGCTCGAGCCCTCACCAACTTCACTGGCAACGCAGTGGCAGCGGTCCTGGTGGGAACCTGGGTGAAGGAAATCGACAATGCCAAGATGGCCTCCGTCCTTTCCGGTGCGGTGCCGTTTGACGAAGCCACCATGCTGACGGATGACGACGACGTCCGCGTGTCACACGGTGCGGACGGTGTGGAGAGCGCTCGCGGAGCGCACAGCTCCGAAGGGGAACGCGAGGTCGTGTCTGCCTAAGGGTTGGAGCTGAGGTGCCAAGAGCCGTTCCTGAAACGCTTCTTGGCGCCGCCAGCACCTCCGCCCGCACGTTGATCCAAACCACGATCTAAACCACTGCGCCCAGGCCTGGCGCACTCCTCATCGCTCGGGAGTGCTGCTCAGGCCGGGGCGCAGTGGCTATTTGGAGCGGGGATTGTAAACCTTGAACCTCTACTCGAAGCTCAAGGCTCGCCATTGTGTGCGTCCAGGTTCACCAGAGATTTGCTCATGAG